>DATLZJ010000143.1:0-3820 GCA_035574055.1 Caldilineaceae bacterium | reverse complement strand
TGGGCATTGGCGCCGCAGCAACTCCGCCGCCCTGTTCAGGCGTTGGAGCGCCAGCCGGTCGAGTCGGGCATCTACGGGATGCTGGCAGCGGTGGCCGTCGTCCCCGTCTCGGCGGCGCTGGTCTTCTTGGCCGGCCTGATCTGGGGCTGGTTTCCCGGCGGCGTCGTGATGGCGGCCTTCGCCTTTGGCCTCTCCGCCCTGGTGTGGCTGATCAGCCCGTTGGTGACAGGGCTTTGGTTGGGGCGCAGAGTGGCGGCGGCTGCCGGCTGGGCGCAGGCCGACTTGGCCGCCCTGTTGCTCGGCCTGGCGCTGATTGTGGTCGCGGCCCGCTTGCTGGCGCAAGTCCCCTGTGTCGGGACGTTGCTTGCCCTGTTGATCTACCTGTTTAGCTTTGCGCTGGCCGTCGGCAGTTGGATTTTGGCCCGCCGCCGGCCAACCGGTAGCGAGGTAGTGCAGCCGGCGTAGGCGCATGGTGGGTGATGAGTGATTGGCGTGGAAATCCATGAGAAGCTCTACGTGGGGGATGTGGTTGAGATGCGCAAGCCTCATCCCTGCGGGGGCAAGGTATGGGAGATTGTGCGAGTGGGCGCCGATATCGGATTGGTCTGCCAGACCTGCGGGCGGCGTGTACTCTTGACGCGGCGCAGGTTCGCCCACCAGGCCAGGCGCTTCCTGCGCCGTGGCTTGCCGGAGGAGGACGGCGCGTGAAACGAAGTGAGCTGGTCGAGTATCTGAACGAATACCTGCGGATCGAGGAGGTCCGCGATTACGGCCCCCAGGGACTTCAGGTCGAGGGGCGCGATGAGGTGAATAAGGTTGTGGGGATGGTGGATGCCCACCTGCCGTGTGTGGTCCAGGCGCTGGAGCAGGGCGCGGACCTGATGCTGGTCCACCACGGTATTTTCTGGGGGCCGGCCAAGCCGCTGCGCGGTTCATTTGGCAACCTAGTGCGGCGGATTATGGCCGCGGACCTCAATCTCTATGCCGCTCACCTGGCGCTCGACGCCCACCCGGAGGTGGGCAACAATGCTGAATTGGCCCGCCGCCTTGGATTGGAGATTTTGGAATGGTGGGGGAATGTCAACGGCGTCGCCCTGGCGGTGCTGGCGGTCGAGCCAAACGGTGCAAAGCTGGACTATCTGGTAGACCGCTTCGAGCAACTTGTGGGTCCGGTCAAGTTGGTGCAGGCGCATGGCCCGCGCATCGTTCACCGGGTGGGCATCATGAGCGGCGGCGGCGCACGCCACATCGAAGAGGCGGCGGCGCTCGGCTGTGACCTGTTCCTGACGGGCGAGACGAGCCACGCCCAGTTCTATGATGCGCTGAACAGCGGGATCAACGTCATCTATGGCGGCCATTACACCACCGAGATTGCCGGCGTACAGGCGCTCGGTCGCCATCTACAAGAGCAGTTCGACCTGGATTTTGAGTTCATTGATCTGCCGACCGACTTGTAAGCGGCGCTCCTTAGGCTCTCTTGACTAAAGCTCTTTTGGCTCAAGCCCTTTTGAGTTGTCTGTGAATCTTTCGGTAGAAGCGCCCCTATCGGCCCTTCGCTGGCGGCTCTGGACAACGCCGGCCGCCGCGCTGGCTGGGCTGGTCTTGTGTAACCTTCTCCTGTGGGTGGATGCGCCGGTCGAGCTACAGAGTTGGGCGGCGCTGGGGCTGTCGGCTCTGCTGCCGGGCCTGCTGCTGGTTGACCTGTGGGTGGGCCGGCAAGCGGATGCGCCAGGCTTGGGCGAGCGGCTGGTCTATAGCGTGGCCGCGGGCTATGGCCTGCTCGTGCTGGTCATGCTGGGCCTGAGCTACCTGCCCGGCGGGTTAACTTTTCTACAGGTCGCGCTGACCTTCAATCTCCTGGTGGTTCTTCTGGCCGGCTTCCATGTCGGCCTATATCGCCATGGCCTCTCCGCCATCCGCCTGCCTGCGCTGCGCTGGGGTGGGCCAGGCGTCGCCTTGGCTGCGCTGTTGATCGCCGCGGCGTATCTCCGCTTTACCCATCTCGGTTATTCAGAGCTACACGGCGATGAGGCGCTGGTGGCCCTGCGCGCGGTGGATGTGATCCAGGGCTGGGAGCGCGCGCTGTTTGTCCACAAGAAAGGCCCTGGCGAAATCCTGACCGGCGCTGCCATCTATGTCCTGACCGGTCGCTTGACCGAGTATGCCGCACATCTCCCCTTTGCATTGGCAAGCTGGGTGGGTGTGCTGGCAACTTATCTTTTGGGCCGTCGCTGGTTTGGGCCGGTTGCGGGCTGGTGGGCGGGCGCAATGGCGGCGGTAGATGGGTACCTCATGGCCTTTGGCCGCATGTTGCAGTACCAGAGCCTCGTCTTTCTGATGGTGGTGTTGACGGTGCTTGCCATGCAGCAGGCCGCGGACCGTCCTCGCACGCCGGGCCGGTACCTGCTCCTGGCCTCCTTCCTGCTGGCGACGGGGCTGCTCGCCCACTACGAGGCGGCGGTGGCGGCGGTCCCGGCGCTCTGGCTGCTGGTCTGCCTCTGGCGCAGCCAGGAAGGAGGGGGATGGGCGCGTACCGGGCGCATGTTGCGCCTGATGGCTGCGCCGCTGCTGTTGGGCGCCGGCCTCCTCATGGCGTTTTATGTCCCCTTTGTCCTTGACCCGGAGTTCTTCCGCGACACCTTTGCCTATATCTTTGGGCACCGGCTCGCTGGGCGCACGGCGCCTGAGGGGTTGGCTATTGTGGTGGGACGCTCGACGCTGTACAGCAGCAGCTACTATGTTGGGCTGCTGGCGGCCTTGACCGTGGCAGGGCTGTTGCGGGTCTACTGGCGCGCCACGTCTGTCTGGCTGCGGCTGCCCCTGGCGTTGCTGCTGGCCGGGGTTATGGCCGCGCTCCTGATTGACGCTACGGCTTTCATGGCGATGCCGGGCCGGTTGCCGCTGCTTCTCTTTCTCGTCCTCTTTGCCCCGGCCTGGTTTGCTCCCGGCGTCCCACCGGCAGAGCGAACCGCCTGGCTCTGGTTTGGCGCGCCGCTGCTGGGCGTCCTCTTCTTTGTCATGAAGCCGGGAACCCATGTCTACATCTTTTTCATCCCGTGGGCCTTGGTCACAGGGATGGTTGTTGGAGACAGCTGGGCGACCGTTGCCCGTCGCTGGGGGGAATGGCGGGCGCGTTGGCTTCTGGCCCCGGTCATGGCGTTGCTGGCGCTCCTCTTTGCCAATTATGTACGCTGGCTCTTTGTCGTGAACCAGGTGGAGGTGCTGCGCACCTGGGATGAAAACCGGCCCGCGGGTTACTGGACGAGCTACGATACCCCAGCCTTTGAGTCCATCTTTGGTTTTCCCATTCGTAACGGCTGGAAAACGGTGGCGGCGCTCTACGCTCAGGGGGTGCTGGCAGGCCGCTTTGACACCAATGACCGCTTTAGCATGGTGCCCGACTGGTACCTGCGCGGCGAGGGCTACTGCCCGCGTGACGAACCCAATTACTATCTATTGGTACAATATCCGCTGCCGGTGGACCGCCCGCTGGTGGACGAGAAGCGGCGCCAGCTTGCCGACAAGTACTATCATTGGGGCACAGTCACCGCCAACGACCAGCCCCATCTGGAAATCTATGCGCGCCGTGACCGCGTCGCGGCGGAGCAGGCGGGCGCACCCCGGCTCTTTCGCGATGAGGAGTATACTCCCTACTTCAACGCGCGGCTGCTGGCGCCCTTCACCCGCAACGGGCCGCTGGGCGCGCAGCCGATCCCGACGCCCACAGATGTTCGCTTTGGCGACGCCATCCAGTTGCTCGGCTATCGCGTCGACCGGGTTGAAGTCGCGGCGGGCGGGGAGTTGGAGGTGACGCTCTACT
>DATLZJ010000142.1:0-3662 GCA_035574055.1 Caldilineaceae bacterium | reverse complement strand
GCTCTCCCGCCCAGTCCACTGTAGACTTGAGAAGTGGTTCAGTGGGAATGGCACCGAATCGCTTGGCAACAGCTTGAAGCAGCTGAAGTGGAGGTTGTCCATACTCCCGAAGGTCTCTTGCTATACAACCCAATGCCGCGTGCGCTACCTCGCTAGGTGCAAACATGCCTTCACAAATCCGCTTATAGATGCTTTGATACCTATACCCAAGCCCTTTGTGTACCTTGTCAGCATCCGGCATGACTTCGTTACCGTGCCTTCTACTTGTGCCTATAGTAGTTTCACATCTATACAAACACTATCGCGCCAAATCCTGACATTGTCAATACCCAAATAGAATATTACCGCAAAAATGTCAGCAAACCAGGGGTGGTTTAAACAGATACATGCACACGTGAGGGCACACAAGACAAGCTACGCCTAAGCGACGGGCTGAAGGACTGTTGGGCTGTCGTGCCCTACGGTCTACCGCGGTGCGGCGGCCTCTGGGTTGACCACCACGTTGATATAGCGGTCGGGGCGCAGATACTCCTGGGCCATCTGCTGAACCTCGCGCGCCGTCACCCCCTCAATGATCGCCGGATAGTTCTGTAAAATCTCTAGCTTGTCTTCCCCGCCGAAGAGCGCATAGAGTCGCAGGTTCTCGCGCCAGAAGATATTGTCGGCCATCTGCTCCTCCCAATGCGCCAATCGCTTCGCCTTGGCTGCCGCCAGGAATCGCTCGGTCGGCCCCTGGCTCTGGAGTTGGTCAATCAGGTCAAAAATCTGCGCCGTCACCTCATCCATCCGCGCCGGCTGGGTCTGGATATAGAGCCAGAATTGATACCACGGCTCGGAGCGTTCGGTCATGGAGGTAAAGGCCTCGGAGACATAGATATTGGGGTTCACCCGCAGCGCCCAGCGTACCATTTCGTCGAGCACCGCCCCAAGCACGCTCAGCTCCAGCTCTGCTTGCTTGTTATAGTCCACCGGCCCGGCAAAGCCCAGCGCCGCCACCGCGTCTTCGGTGGAGTCCCCCCGGTAGACCTTGCGGATAGTAATCCCATCCGGCGGTCCCGGCACCCGCTCTTGCCACTGCTCCTCCCGTCCTGCAGCGGGTAAGTTGCCCAGATAGACTTGGGCCAGCTCGATCAGCTCCTCGACATCGAAGGCCCCTACGAAGACGAAGGCAAAATCGCCGGCATCGCCAAAGCGGTCTTGATAGACGGCCATCGCCCGCTCCAGGTCCAACTGCTCCACCGCCGCCGGCGGCAAGACGGTGAGGCGATAGTTGTAGCTGAAAAAGATGTCGTCCACCAGATCGTCCATCACATCGCCCGGATACCCGGCGCGCTCTTCGATCCAGGCCAGTTCCTCGGCCTTGACGGCATCGAAGACCGCCGGGTCGGCGTGGGGGGCAGTGAAATAGAGATAGACCAGTTGCAGGAGCGTCTCCAGCGATTCCGGCGCGGCCTCGCCTGCCATCCCGTCGCTCAACTCGCGCAGAACGGGCGTCAGCGTCACCTGCCGTTCCTCCAGGAGCGCGTCTAATTCCTCCTGGGAGACCGCGCCGGCGCCGCTCCGGCTGACAACGGTGGAAATAAGCCTGGCCTCGGCCACGTCTTCGTCGTCCACCAGCGAAATCCCGCCGGGGCTAATGGCGGCAAAGGCGACCTGCTCCTCGTTGAAATCCGTGGGCTTCATCCAGACCTCGACGCCGTTCGCCAGCTCGACCACCGTCACCTCCAGCTCAGGCAGCTCGCGGCGGTCCACGACTTCGACCGGCGACGGCGGATCGGCCACCAGTACAGCCGTCGCGCCTCGTCTTGGTGTGGTGAACCGGTTCTGGATAGGCGAAGGAGAGGGAGCCTCGTCATCTGCCGGTTCGTCGGCCAGCAGCGTGCGGGGCTGGGCGTCGTCGCCCACCGGCTCACTTGGCCCTTCCAGCGGGTTAGGCCGCGCCGCATCGCCGCTGTACATGAGGGCCGGGTCTGTCGCCGCCTGCGGCTGAATCGGGGTGCAGGCGGCAAGGGAAAGGGCAAGCGCCAGAAGGAGGCTGGATAGCGGCTTCATTGTGGTCTTTCTCCTAAATCGGGCATTCTGGACAGAGCATTTTCGATGTGGCGTCTTCAAGCCGGCTTGAATCCGGCGGGGGCCTGGACAGGATGGGCCTCAGATGGGATGGGACTGATTTTTTCCAATCCCACCTTACAAGTGTACACTATCTCGGATGGGGTACAAGTATCATGTTCAGATAGGCCGGCAATGGCGATGAGACGGCGCAGCGTGTGGGTCTTCTGGGGGCTCCTGGCGCTTTGCTTGCTCCTAAGCCTGGACCGCATCTTTGCCGACCCGGACGGTCCGGACACAGCTAATTCCGCACCTGGCGGCGCGGTGGTGATCTCCGAGTTCAGCGCGGTCAATGGTGGAGAACTGGCCGACGAGGACGGCGACTTCTCCGACTGGATCGAGCTACACAACCGCAGCCTGCTCCCGGTCAACCTCGCCGACTGGACCCTCACCGACGACCCCGGCCAGCGGGACAAATGGACCTTTGGCGAGGTGACGCTCGCCCCCGGCGACTATCTGATCGTCTTTGCATCCGGCAAAAGCCGCCGCACCCTAGCGCCGGAGGAAGGCCGCCCCTATCTTCACACCAATTTCCGGTTGAGCAGCGAAGGCGGCTACCTGGCCCTCTTTCCGCCGACATCCCGCCACTTCATTGACGCCTCCGTCTATGAATACCCGGCCCAGCTTCCCGGCCACTCATTCGGGCTGATCGCCGAGGGGGGCGAGCAGGTTACACGCTTCCTCGCCCAGCCCACGCCCGGCGCAGCCAACGACGGTACAGAGCATTGGGCGGGGGTCTTGCCGGAGGTGAAGATCAGCGCCGGGGGAGGCTATTTCACAGCGCCGTTTAGCGTTACCCTGGCCCCGGCTGCAGCGTCCCCGCCGGGGGCTGTGATCCGCTACACCACCGACGGCAGCACACCCACCGAGCAGAACGGCATCGTCTACACCGGCCCGGTCGCCATCACCCGCACGACGCCCCTGCGCGCCTCGGCCTTTCTGACCGGCTACCGGCCCTCACCCCCGCCACCAGCACCTATCTCTTTGTGCAGGATGTGCTCGCCCAGCCGGCGGAGCCGCCTGGCTGGCCTGCAACGTGGGGCGTCCATCGCATCAACCGTGGCCCCTATTTGGCCGGAACGCCGGTCGAGGCCGACTACGCCATGGACCCGCGGGTGGTCAACGATCCGGAGAATGGCCCCCTGCTCCTAGAAGGATTGGCCGCGATCCCCACCATCTCGCTGGTCACCGACATGGCGAACCTGGATATCTACGCCGACCCCCAGGCGCGCGGGCCTGAGACGGAACGCCCGGTGTCGGTCGAATGGATTGACCCTAGCGGCGCAGAGCCGGGCTTTCAGATCAACGCCGGCGTTCGCATCCAGGGCGGCGCAGGGCGCTGGGAACATAACCCCAAGCACTCGTTCCGCCTCTTCTTCCGCCGGCAGTACGGCGCGGCCAAGCTGCACTACCGGCTCTTCCCCGACTCGCCCGTCACCGACTTCGATACGCTGGTGCTGCGCGGCGGCGTCAACTATGGTTTTGCTGGCGATATTCCGGAGCCGGGACAGACGGTCAACTACCGGAATACCACTTATTTGCGCGACGAATGG
>DATLZJ010000141.1:0-14677 GCA_035574055.1 Caldilineaceae bacterium | reverse complement strand
CGGCGCCGCCGCGCCCGCGGATGCCGCTGGCCTTGACCTGGTCCACCACCTCGTTGGGCTGCATCTCGGTCAGCACACGGCGGGCCGCCTGATAGCCGCCTGCCTCTTCATAGGCGGCCAGGGTGTGGCTATTGGGCTTGCCCACCTGGCCCAACAGGTAGCGAGGCTCCATGCCGCCGAAGCGATAAGGGCCGGCCGCCCTGCCCTCGCCGTTGGGGTCGCCCTCGGGCGTCCAACGCTCCAGGCTCTCGAAGCCCTTGCCCTTCTCCAGAACCTCCAGCATCTTGTCTACATCGGCGTCTGAATCTAGTTCCTCGAAGTAGCGGATCTGGCCTGTCTTTTGGTCGGTCACCATCGCCATCGGCGCGGTGCCGCAGGAGCCAAGACACTCCATGTGGTCCAGCGCAAACTTGCCGTCTGGGGTCTTTTCGCCGTGGCGGATGCCCAGCCGCTCCTCCAGGTGGTGAAGGCACTTGTTGGCCCCGCGCAACATGCAGGGGACGTTGGTGCAGACCTCGATGTGATACTCGCCCTTCGGCTCCTCATGGAACATGGTGTAGAAGGTGACGACGCCCCCCACCTCCGCCGGGTCCAGGTCGAGCATCTCCGCCAGCTCATTTTGAGCTTCGACGGGACAGTAGCCAAACTCGCGTTGGATAATGTAGAGCGCCGGCAGGACGGCCGAGCGCTGGCGGCCGGGTGGATAGAGGTCCATCCACTTGCGAATCTCTTCGCGCACCGACTGGGTTAGCATCATAGCAGGTGAGGTCCCTTCTACCTGTCAACCTGATCGATCAACTGCATCAGTCTACAATTCATCAGTCTACAACTTCATCGGGCAACAACTTTATCAGCCAACGGATTTGTCCAGCTACCGGTTTGCCCGTCTACCGGTCAACTTCGCCCAGAACAATATCAATGGAGCCGATATTGGTGACCACATCGGAGAGCATATGCCCCTTGCTCATCTTGCTGATGGCGTAGAGGTTGTTGAAGCTAGGGCCGCGCACATGCAGCCGGTAGGGCACCGAGGAGCCGTCGCTGTAGATGTAGTAGCCCATCTCGCCCTTGTTGGATTCGATGGCGTGATAGGCCATGCCCGGCGGCACGCGCATGCCCTCGGTGAAGAGCTTGAAGTGGTGGATCAGGGCCTCCATGCTCACATCCAGCTCGGCGCGGGGCGGCGGGCTGATCTTGCGGTCGTCAATGCGGAAGAGGCCATCGGGCAGGTGATTGACCGCCTGCTCGATGATCCGCACACTCTGGCGCATCTCGTCCATGCGCACACGATAGCGGCTGTAGCAATCGCCGTCGGTGTAGACCGGCACCTTAAAATCATAGTTTTCATAGCCGCTGTAGGGCAGGTCGCGGCGCAGATCCCAATCCACGCCGCTGCCGCGCAGCATGGGGCCGGTCAGCCCCATGTTGATAACCTCCTCGCGGCTCAACACGCCGATCCCCTCCAGGCGCTCGCGCCAGACGGGGGCGTCGGTGAGCATGGCTTCGTAGTCGTCGAAGTAGCGGGGAAGGACCGCGAGCAGCTCCCGCAAATTGGGGAGGAAGGCTGGGGGGAGGTCCTTCCAGACGCCGCCGATGCGAATATAGCTCAACGTCAGGCGCGCGCCGCAGACCATCTCAAAGAGGTCAAGGATGCGCTCGCGCTCGCGGGTGGCGTACATGAGCAGGCTCATCCCTGTGCCCGACACATCCAGGACGTGGGTGGAGAGCCAGAAGAGATGGGCGGCGATGCGCTGTAGCTCGGCCATGATGACGCGGATCACCTTGGCGCGCTCCGGCACGTCAATCCCCAGCAGCTTCTCGACGGTCAGCACATAACCCAGGTTGTTGGTCATGGCCGAGAGATAGTCCATGCGGTCGGTGTAGTAGACAAAGTCCTTGTAGCGTTTGTTTTCGCCCGACTTCTCGAAGCCGCTGTGCAGATAGCCCAGGTCGGGGTCAACGTTGACCACCGTCTCGCCGTCCAACTCCACCACCAGGCGCAGCACACCGTGGGTGCTGGGGTGGTGAGGCCCCATGTTGATGATCATATGTTCGCGGCTCATGCCCGGCGGCAGCTTGGGCGGCACGCTCTCGGCAGGCAAAATCTGCTTGCCGAGTGTCTCGAACTCCGGATCATTCCAGGTGAGGGTGAAGGGCACCGGCTCGCCGCCGAGGGGAATGTCCTTGCGCAGCGGGTGGTAGGGCCAGTGTTCGGGCATCAGGATCCGCCGCGGGTCGGGATGGCCGGTAAAGGTGACGCCCATCAGGTCCATGACCTCCCGTTCGGGCCAGTTGGCCCCTTCATAGACGGAGACCAGGCTGGGCACGGATGGTTTTTCATCGCCGAGCGTTGCATCGGGCAGCGCCGGACAGAGCACCATTAAGTGGCGCTTGCGGCTGTAGGAGCGAAGCTGGTAGACCGTGTGAAAGCGTGCGTTGCCGGGTGGCGCCGGCAGCTTGAGCCGGTCTACGGCAGTGACATCGGTCAGCGCCTCATAGCGAAGCTGGGGGTCGGTCTTGACAAATTCCGCCAGCTCGACCAGCCGCTCCGGTTTGACATAGACGATCTGCTGGCCGAGATGCTCACCCGAAGCCAGAATATCCTCGCCAAAGCGCTCGACAATGCGCCGGGTGTCCTCGGTCTCGCCGGCAGGCAGGGGGGCCAGGGCCGGGATGGCCGGGTCGTTGAGGCCGGGCAGCGTCTCGTACTCGCGATAGCGCGGCGCAACATTAAGCATGGTCGTCTCTCGCTCTACGTGTGTCGCTCTACGGGTGTCGGTTCCCACTAGGCCGGCTGCTTCTGGCGCAGCGATTCCAAGGACTCGATATCCTGTGTGGAGAGCATGGCCTTGGCCAACTCCTCGCTTCTGTACTTGGCGAAGGTCTCCTTGCCCTGCTTGGCGCGGAGCTTGTCCAGCGCAAAGAGCAACGCCTCGGGGCGAGGTGGGCAGCCCGGCACATAGACATCCACGGGGATGAGCTTATCTACCCCTTGAATGATGGCATAGTTGTTGAAGGGGCCGCCGGCGCTGGCGCAAATGCCCATGGCGATCACCCACTTCGGCTCCAACATCTGGTCATAGAGCCGTTTGACCACCGGCGCCATCTTGTTGCTGACCCGGCCCGACACGATCATCAGGTCGGCCTGGCGGGGGCTGGCGCGGAACAGCTCGGAACCATAGCGGGCAATATCATGGCGGGCGGTTCCCGTGGCGATCATCTCGATGGCGCAGCAGGCCAGACCAAAGAGCAGCGGCCAGGTGCTGTTCTGGCGGCCCCAGTTGACCAGGCTCTCCAGGCTTGTCGTGAGAATACCTTCCGGCAGTTTTTCTTCTAGACCCATCTTTCAATCCTCGAGTTTCTATGCCGCGCTTCTATCCTTTATGCCTTTATGCGCCATATCTTATACGCGCCCTGTGTCGCGTTCTATAATCCTGCTACTGTTTACCCCTGCAATGGTTTACTCCTGGATGCCTGCGCCGGCTATTCCCAATCGAGCGCGCCCTTCCGCCACTCGTAGAGCAGGCCCACGATCAGGACGAGCAGGAAGAAGCCCATGGGCGCCAGGGCGAGCCACACCGAATAACTGTCACGCAGGTCGCGGACCACCGCCGCCCAGGGATAGAGAAAGATCACCTCGATGTCGAAGAGGATAAAGAGCATAGCGACCAAATAGTACTTGACAGGAAAGGGACGCCGTGCATCATGGAAGGGAATGATTCCCGATTCATACGGTTCTAGCTTTTGCTTGTTGTGCTTCCGTGGGCCTAGCAGGCTGGGGAGAATGATGGCAATGGCGGCGAAGCCGGTCGCCACGACTACGAGGATCAGCAAGGGTAGATACGCAATAGCCACGGTCTCAGCCTCATTCCTACGCTTCTACAAGGTTGGCCTCGATACTCAGGCCCATTCAGGTTGGAACTGAATCCGGTGGGACAAGCGCGACAGGGAGCCGGCAGCCGGTCCCGTGGCGCTCCATCAGCGGCCCAGCGGCGCACATCGAGGGCAAAAGATTGACTCAACACCAGGCGCGTGTTGAGTCAATCGAAACTGCAATGGAGCCAGGGCCTGCAAGACTTGGCAAACTGTTTGTACATTCTATCACGAGCACAGGGGTGTGTCAATCTATCGCTGTTCTTGTGAAAAATGGTACAGTAAGGAGAATCCAGCAAGCACCTCCGGTAATGCTACCGGTAACGTTAATAGTAACGCTAATCCGGCAGCGAGCAGTTTTGTGATTGAGTGTTATTGAGCAGTCGCGATTTTCCTTTTGCCGGAATCGTATGCTACCATACGCCGGTATTTGTTCAATTCTACACAAACACGGTTCTACACAAACACGGTTCTGCACAAAGATGCTCTGCCTATAGGCCGACTGCCCGGAGAGTAGGCGTCGGTCTCTGCCTCCCTCGCCTGTAGAGGATGGCTGTCAAACATGCAGGCCCCTCCATTGCCCATTGATCCTACGGACGCCACCGGCGGCGCGCTGCAAACGCCATGTCGCCGGGGCTGGACTCAGCCGGGGATGGAATCTGCTGACCATACTGCTGCCCGCGGCGCTCCGCGCCGCCCGATTGGGTGGCTCCCGTTGCCAGCGACGGTATAATCGCGACGGTTGTAGCAAGGAGTGTGAGAAGACCATGCTGGAAGACTACGCGTTTATCCTGATTTTAAGTGTTCTGGCGTTCAGCTTGCCCCTGGTGGCCGTGTTGCTGGGGTGGTTGCTTGGCCCCAAGCGCCCGGACCCTATCAAGACCGCTACCTATGAGAGCGGCGTCCAGACCATCGGCGACACATGGGTGCAATTCCGCGCGCAGTACTACCTCATTGGTCTGATCTTCCTGATCTTCGATGTGGAGGTCATCTTTCTCTTTCCCATTGCCCTGGCCTTTGAGCAGCTCGATCTCTTCGGGGTGGTAGCCACAGTGACCTTTGTGGTTATTTTGCTCTTGGGCCTCTTCTTGGAATGGCGCAAGGGCGCCCTGGAGTGGCAGTAGGAGGATTCCATGCTGGATTGGCGAACTGCCCTGACGGATCTGCTGGCGCATCTGGGGCTGCCGGAGCAAGTTGCGCTCGGCATTGCCTTTTTGATCGCTGCCTTTATCCTGGCGAATGTCGGCCCGATCTTGGCGCTGGCCCTGATCCATATTACCCGCAAGACGGTGAGCCGCATCCAAGACCGTATCGGCCCCAACCGCGCCGGGCCGTGGGGCATCTGGCAGTCGGTGGCCGACGCGCTCAAGCTGCTCTCTAAGGAGGACATCCGTCCTGCCGAGGCGGACATCATCGCCTACTTCCTGGCCCCGGTCCTGTCCGTCTTTGGCGTCATCATGTCGCTGGCCGTGATCCCATTTGCCAACGGTCTGGTGGGCGCCGACCTGAATGTCGGCGTGCTCTACCTGGTGGCGCTGGGGTCCATCGGCATCATGTCGGCGCTGATGGCAGGATGGAGCAGTAACAATAAGTATGCGCTCTTGGCCGGCTTCCGGGTGGTGGCGCAGCTTCTGAGCTATGAGATTCCGATGGTGCTGGCGATGCTGGGGCCGGTGCTGCTGGTGGGCAGCATGAGGCTGAACGAGATCGCTGCCTTCCAGCGGATCGAGGTCTTCGGCCTGAACCTGGGCCTTGGTTGGATCGGCTTTGTCATGCCTGCCATGATGCTTATCTTTTTCATCAGCGCGCTGGCCGAAGCCGAGCAGACGCCCTTTGACCTGCTGGAGGCCGAGTCGGAGTTGATTGCCGGCTTCCATATTGAGTATTCGGGCATGAAGTTCGCTATGTTCTTCCTGGCCCAGTTCCTCAATAGCTTCTTCTTGGGCGCGATTGCGGCAGTCCTTTTCCTGGGCGGCTGGCAGGGGCCTTTCGTGGACCAGGCGCCGATCCTGGGGCTAGTCTACTTCCTGATCAAAGCCTTTGCCATTTATTTGGTGGTCCAGTGGGTGAAGGGCACCTTCCCGCGCGTGCGGATTGACCAGATGATGGCCTTTGCTTGGAAGGTGCTGGTGCCGCTGGTGTTGGCGCTGATCATGTGGCAGATGATCGCCCAGAAACTGCCTGTACCGGTGTGGCTCCAGCTTGTCCTCATCTTTGTGGGCAACCTGGCGGTGATTGGGGTGGTGTTGAACATCTTGGCCCGCCACTTCCGCCAGGAGATGATCCGCACCAAACGCGCCTTTGAGCCGAAGTCCCTCATCGGCACCATGCAGCCCGTTGCGCCGTCGGGCGACTGAGGCGGGCCGTCTGCGACCATGCATCGCGATATGCTCTTGAGAATCCACAGGGGGCAAGACGCTTATGCCTGAAATTCTGCAATCTCTGCCGCTGCCGACCGCCCATCAAGTGGTCTTTATCTTGGTGGCGCTCTTTACGGCCGTCGCCGCGCTGATTGTGGCGCTGGCGCCCAATCTCTTTCACAATGCCCTGGGCCTGGTCGGGACCTTTTTTGGCGTCGCAGGCATCTATGCGCTGCTGGAGGCGGAGTTCCTGGCCGTCAGCCAGGTCTTGATCTACGTGGGCGCTATCTCGACGCTCATCACCTTCGCCATCATGTTGACCCGCGGCATGATGTTCGGCGCCACCTCGCCCACAAACCAGAACTTTCTGACGGCGGCTATTGTCGCGCCCTTGCTCTTCTTTACCCTGGGCGGCATTCTGACCAATGTGGCCTGGCCGGAGGTAGGGGCGGCGTTGCCCGACGGCGAGAGCATCATCGCCAGCATGGGCCAACTCTTCGTCAGCACCTATCTGATCCCGTTCGAGATGATGGCCCTCTTGTTGCTGGTGGCGCTGGCCGGCGCTTTGATGCTGGCGCGAGATAAATAGCGGGATAAAATAGGAGGAGCAAAGCGGATGACGCCCTTAAGCTGGTATCTGATTCTGGCGGCTTTTCTCTTCTGTTGCGGTCTTTATACGGCCTTGGCCCGCCGCAACGCCATTGCTGCCCTGATGGGCATCGAGCTGATGCTCAATGCGGTCAACATCAACCTCATCGCCTTTTGGCGTCATGGCAACTTTGTCGAGCTGCTGGAGGGGCAGGTGTTTGCCATCTTTGTGATCGCCGTAGCCGCCGCCGAGGTGGCGGTTGGGCTGGCGCTGATCATCTCGGTGTACCGGGGGCGGCGCACTGTCAATCTGGACGAGCTGGATATGCTACACGGATAAGCCGGCCTGTGGCGGGTTGTCCTAAAGCGCATCCTTACAGGTAGGCGCGGTCTCCTTACCGCACATGCCCGCCATGCGAGAGCGTGCGGCAGGATGCCGCCCCTACAATGTGGCCGGCTAGAGCGCTTATTTTGTTAGGGGTATTTTGTTAGGGTTCAACAGCCTGATCAACCGCCGATGCCCAAGCAGTTGCTGACCGGTACGTTGGATGAGCAATGTGCGTTCCTCTATTCGTTGGCGCAGGACAAGATGCGCCAGGGGAACTACACCGGCGCCATCCATGCGCTGCAGGAGATCGTCAAGCATGCGCCGGAGTATCGGGACGCCGCCCAGCTCTTGCAGGAGGCCAAGCGGCGCAAGGCCACCCATACGACGCTCCTGTTTTATGCCTTGGGGGGCGCCATCCTATTTGTTGCCATCGGCACGCTGGCTCAAGTCGGCAATGACCTGATCTTTTTGGCGCTGGCGTTGGCGGGCGCCCTGGTGGGCTATCTGGCAGGCGACTGGGTGCGGGCGCGCCGGAGCCGTCCATCGGACCCTGCGACTCATTCCTGAACGCAAAGCGAGGTTGAACGAATGGCAGGATTTCTCAATATCGCCTGGCTGGTGCCTATCCCGACCTTCCTGGCCTTTGTCGCGATCATCCTCTTTCTGAACCGTAACAAGACGGTCAGCGCGCTGACCGCCATCTTTGCCGCAGGCCTGGCCTGGCTTATTGGCTGGCCCATCGCTTTTGCGGCCTTCACGACCGACCATTTTGGCGAGCATCCGCTCTATGGCGAGCTGTTCCGCATCCCTACCGGGACGAGCAGCCTCATGGTGGGGTATCAGGTGGACCCGGCCAATGCCTTGATGCTCTTCATGTCGTCGTTTCTGATCTTGATGATCTTCATCTATGCCAGCGGCTACATGACCTTCCCGCCCCACCTGCGCCCGGAGCTATACCCGGTCTCCTACAGCCAGGGCAGGGACCCGCGCTATAGTCGCTTCATGGCCTACATCTGCCTCTTTGCCACCGGCATGTTGGGGTTGATCGTCTCGAATTCGCTGATCACCTTCTTCATCTTCTGGGAGATCATGGGGTTGTGTTCCTACCTCCTGATCGGCTTCTGGTATGAGAAGGCGTCGGCGCGCGCGGCTGCGATCAAAGCCTTTGTCACCACCCGCATCGGCGATGTGCTGATGTTCATCGGCATGATGTTCCTCTACTTCAAGAGCGAGCCGAGCAGCCTCCAGTTCAACGAGATTCTACGGCTGGAGAACCTGGAGCATCTGGCCGAGCAGATGGTGACGGTGCCGCTCCTGGGGCTAACCGTGCCGTGGATTGCGCTGATCGCGGTGCTGATCTTCTTTGGCACCGTCGGCAAAAGCTCCCAATTCCCGCTACATGTCTGGTTGCCCGATGCGATGGAAGGCCCGACGCCGGTCAGCGCCATGATCCATGCGGCGACCATGGTCTCGGCGGGCGTCTTCCTGCTGGTGCGTATGTTCCCGCTCTATGCCGTGGCAGGCGAAGTCTCGCCCAACACTATGACCTTTGTCGCCTTCATCGGCGCGTTCACCGCCCTCTTTGCCTCCACCATCGCCGTCGCTCAGTGGGACATCAAGCGGGTGCTGGCCTATTCGACGATCAGCCAGCTCGGCTATATGGTGGCGGCGCTGGGCGCCGGCGCGTATGTGGCCGCGCTCTTCCACCTGATCACCCATGCCTTCTTCAAGGCGCTGCTCTTCCTCGGGTCGGGCAGTGTGATCCACGGCGTTGAGCATGGCTTCCACCATGCCCATGAGCCGAGCCACGGCGAGGGCAGCAGCCATGAGGATGAGACCGTCGCCGATCCCCATGCCCACGATCAGGTTCCGGCTCTGATCCCGCGGCCCGACGGCGCGTTGGACCCCCACGACCCGCAGGATATGCGCAACATGGGCGGCCTGCTGGGGCGGATGCCGGTCACGGCGTGGACCTTTATCATCGGCGGCCTGGCCCTGAGCGGCTTCCCGCTCGTCACCGCGGGCTTCTGGTCCAAGGATGAAATTCTCGCCTCGACCTGGTATACCGGCAACACCATCGTCTTCTGGACATTGGCGGCGGCGGCCTTCCTGACCGCCTTCTACACCGCCCGCCAGATCGGGCTGACTTTCCTGGGCGCGCCCCGCAGCGATGGCGCCTCCCACGCGCCGGAGAGCGTCCGCACGATGACTTGGCCGCTGATCCTGATCACCCCCTTTGCCATCGCCCTGGGCTGGATCGGCATTCCGGAGCATTTCCCCGGCATCGGCGGCATCGTGCCCAACTGGCTGGAGCACTTCCTGGAGCCTTACATCGCCTACCAGGAGTTCCATGTGGCCCACCCCGAGTTTAACATCGTGCCGCTGGCGACTTCGCTGCTGGTGGCGTTGGGCGGCCTGGCCGTGGGCTTCCTGGTCTATGGCCGCGGGCTGGCCGTGGGGCAAATTGACCCGCTGCGCCGGTTGCTGGGGCCGATCTGGGTGCTCTTCCATCGCAAGTACTATGTTGACGAACTTTACCAATACACCATCATCCCGTTCACCTTGGGGCTGTCCAAGTTCCTCTACTGGATTGACGACCTGTGGGTGATTGATCCCATCGTGGACGCCATCGGGCGCGCAGGCATCTGGCTGGGCAACGTCGCCGCGGCGATAGACCTGTTTGTCGTGGACGGCGCGGTCAACGGCGCCGGCTGGATCGCCGACCGCATGGGCCGTGTGCTGCGCAACACCCAGGACGGCCATGTGCAGGTCTATCTGGTGGTCGCGGTGGTGACGGTCACAGTTTGGCTCTTGCTCAAGGCAATGCCGATTATCCTGACGCTCGTCTAGGTCCTGTACGGAATCGGGCGATGGATAGGATTTTACGAACTTAGGCGACACAGATGAACCGTAGGCGCGGCAGGATGCCGCACGTGCCTGACGTGCGCTAGAATAGCGCGTCTACGATGCCAGCGGTGGCTTGGCATCGTAGACGCTGGCGGCGCGCATAAGCCGGCCAGCGTGCGCTAGGATAGCGTCCCTACGAAATGAGTATGTCGCTGATTGTGCGAAACGCTTGATCAGAGCCGAAGCATAGATATCGCAATAGATCAATACGCAATAGATGTCGCAATAGGGAGCTGCGGAGGAATATCCGATGGAATTTCTAAACCAATGGGTCTTGCCGATCATCCTGGCTTGGCCGCTGGTGTCCGCCGTGCTAGCGTTGCTCGCCAACGACGAGCGGACCATCAAGTGGGGGTCAACGGCGGCCAGCTTGCTGCCGCTGGGCCTCAGCATTTATATGCTGTTTGCCTATGACTTCGAGAGCGGCGGGATGCAGTTCGAGGTGCGCGTGCCCTGGATCGAGTCGCTGGGCGCGAGCATCCACCTGGGCGCCGACGGTCTGAGCGTGCCGCTGGTCTTCCTGACGGCGCTGCTCTCGACGTTGAGCATTTACTACAGCGCGCGGGTCATTCGCACGCGGGTCAAGGAATACTTTGTGATGTTCCACCTGCTTGAGCTGAGTATGCTCGGCGTATTCGTGGCGCTGGATTACATCCTCTTTTATGTCTTCTGGGAGATCAGCCTGGTGCCGATGTACCTGCTCATCGGCATTTGGGGTGGGGCCGGGCGCAGCTACGCGTCCATCAAGTTCTTTATCTATACGCTGGTGGGGTCGGTCGCCATGTTGCTGGCGATTTTGCTGACTTACTTCGCCACCGGCACCTTTGACATCATTGACGCCGCCGCTGCGCAGCCCTTCATGGACCTGCCGCCGGAGCGGGCGCTTCTGCTCGCCAGTCTGGCCTTCTGGGGCTTCTTCCTGGGCTTTGCCTTCAAGGTGCCCAGCTTCCCCTTCCACACCTGGCTGCCCGACGCCCACACCGAAGCGCCGACCGCGGGCAGCGTCATTCTGGCCGGCGTGCTGCTCAAGCTGGGCGCCTATGGCTTCCTGCGCATCGTCCTGCCCACCTATCCGGCTGCCAGCGAGTACTGGTCCATGTGGCTGGTGGCGCTGGGCGCCATTGCCATTGTCTATGGCGCCTTTGTCTGTGTGGCGCAGACCGATCTGAAGCGGTTGATCGCCTATAGCTCGGTGAGCCATATGGGCTATGTGATGCTCGGCATCGGCGCGGCGGCCTCGGTGCTGACCGCCGAGGGGGCGGCGCGCGCGGCGGAGACCTTCAACGTCTCCACCGAGGCCGTGATGGACAGCGCAGCTATGGCGCTCAACGGCGCGACGCTGCAAATGTTCAACCACGGCATCATCACCGGCGCGCTCTTTTTCCTGGTCGGCGTCATCTACGAGCGCGCCCATACTCGCGCTTTGGACCGCTTTGGCGGTCTTAGCACTCTGACGCCCTACTATTACGGTGTGATGCTGGTGGCGGGGTTCGCCAGCCTGGGGCTGCCGGGGCTGGCCGGCTTCTGGGCCGAGTTCTTTACCTTCCGGGGCGCTTTTGCCCTGGTGCCCTACTGGGCGGCCTTCGGCGCTATCGGCATCATCATTACGGCGGTCTACATCCTCTGGCGCATCATCCAGAATCTTTTCCTGGGCACCTATGACCCGGCCCGGATTCACCACTGGACGACGGTAGACGGCGTTGAGACCGAGGGGCCGACCGACATGGCCGGCTTTGAGAAGGTGACGCTCTGGCCGCTGCTGATCGGCATGGTTGTCTTGGGCATCTACCCGCCGCTGATTCTCAACTACTTCAATGGCTCTGCCGTGGAACTGCTGGAGTATATCCAGGGGCTTTTGTAGCCAAGGGGGCTGACCTTGAACGATATCGGATTTGGATCGCTGGGCGGTATTCTGCCTGAGATCATCCTGCTGGTCGGCGGTCTCCTGATCCTGCTGCTGGATATGGCCCAGGGCGACGAGCAGGAGTCGGGCAGCGGCTTCATGGCCGTCACCGTGCTCTTCCTGATCGTGGGCTTGGTGGGCGTAGTCTTGCAGCTTGATATGCCGCCGACGGTCGTGGTCGCGATGGTGGATATAGACCTCTTCGCCACCTTTTTAAAGATTCTGGTCTATACGGGGATGATCCTGGTCGCCATCGGCGGCGGCGGCTACATGAACCGTCATGCCACCGGGCGGGGCGAATTCTGGTCGCTCTTTATCTTTGTCACGCTCGCCATGAGCATCGCGGTCAGCGCCAACAATCTGCTGCTGCTCTTCTTGAGCATCGAGTTCCTCTCGATCACCAGCTACATTCTGGCGGGCTTTCTGCGTGAGAACCGGCGCAGCGCCGAGGCCGGCATCAAATACTTCCTCTATGGCTCGGTCGCTTCGGCCTTGATGCTCTATGGCATGAGCTTGCTCTATGGCGCGTCCGGCTCGATTTACCTGCGGGCCATTGGCGAGACCTTTACGGCGACGCCGGAACTGGGGGCCGTGATCCTGCCGGCTGCCCTGCTGACCCTGGTGGGCTTTGGCTTCAAGGCCAGCCTGGCCCCCTTCTATCAGTGGGCGCCGGACACCTACGACGGCGCGCCGACGCCCATCACGGCCTACCTGTCCACCGCGTCCAAGGCCGTGGGCTTTGCCGTGATGGCGCGCGTGCTGATCGTGGCGCTGGGCGCATACCAGGTGGATTGGGTGCCCGTGCTGGCCGGTCTGAGCATCCTGACCATGACTGTCGGCAATCTGGTGGCCCTACGCCAGACCAGCGTTAAGCGCATGTTGGCCTATAGCTCCGTCGCCCAGGCCGGTTACGTGCTGATGGGGCTGACCGCCATTGTCTCCAGCAATGTGGCCGACATCTCCACCCTCAGCATGAATGGGCTGAACGGGCTGTTGCTCTATCTCTTTGCCTATCTCTTTACCAACATCGGGGCCTTCATGGTCGTTCTGGCTGTGGAGGATGTGACCGGCTCCAATGAGATGGAGGCATACGCCAACCTGGCGCAGCGGGCGCCGGGGCTGGCCTGGGCCATGTTCATCTTCCTGTTGAGCCTGACCGGCATTCCCTTGACCGGCGGCTTTGTGGGCAAGTTCTATGTCTTTGGCGCGGCGGTCCAGCACCAATACTTCTGGCTGGTGGGCATCGGCGTGATCAACGCGGGCATCGCCGCTTTCTACTATCTGAACATTGTGCGCTACATGTTCTTCGCGCCCAGCGAGGAGCATGTGATCGGCCCGGCGCGGCTGGCTGTGCCGGTTTCGATCCAGGTGATCGTGCTGCTCTGCGTCTTCGCGACCATCTGGATCGGCCTCTACCCACCCAATATTATCGAATGGGCCAACGATGCCTCTCGCCAACTGTTGGCGCTGATGCTGTAAGCCTTCGCGCAACCCGTCGCCGCTCAACGTCAAGGGATGGAGCTTTGCTCCACTCCTTGACGTTTCTTTTGTATAGCTGGTTGCCGGCGCTTGGATTGGCCGGCGCGGCGGATGCGGCTATCGCGCGGAGTCTGGCGGCGGTGAAGGCAGCGCCTGCGTGCCCTTCTTGCCGGTTGTGCGTGTCTTTCGGCGGCCTACTATCGTCTTAATCAGAGAGCATCGCTGTTGTTGATCCCGTTGTTGCTCCACGCCTCTGTGAGTCACCCTAGTTGCCTGTGAAAGCTGTTTGGATGCGGCGCCTGTTCGGGCGCCAACTGGCTCATTTGCATATCCTGCTGTTGTTGGCGGCGCTGCTGTCGCCCCTGTTGGCGCATGCCCAAGGCGCCGCCATTCCCACCCGCAATTCACCCATCACGCTGGCGGTCGTGCCCGGCGCGCCGGATCGGGTGTTGGCGGGCACACTCAATGCGCCTGATGCAGTGAACATCTATCGCTCGACCGATGGCGCGGTAAGCTGGACGGGGGTAGGCGAGGGGATGCAGCCCAATGTCTCCATTGCCGGCATTGCCATAGACCCGCAGAATCCGAACCTGGTCCTGGCGGGTGATGGCGGCTACGGCTATCTCTATCGCAGCCGCGACGGCGGCGCAACTTGGGAGGAGCTGCCCCAATTCAAGAGCCTGCTCTCCGAGAATGCGACGGTGGGCGATCTTTACGTGGCCGTCCAAGACAACGTCTCGGTTTTTTATGCCTCAACCCGCTACGAGGGCGTTCTGCGCAGCCCCAACGGCGGCGATATTTGGCAAAAGCTGGATGGCGGGCTGACCGGCGAGGCGCGGCGGGTGCGCGAGGTGATCCTTTTCAACGACGTTCTCTATGCCGGCACCCATGCCGGTCTCTACCGGCTGCTGCCGACCAGTTCGGTCTGGGAGTTTGTGCCTGGTCTGCCGGCCACGCTCATTGTCTTCAGCCTGTGGACCATGGGCGACACCCTCTATGCCGGGACGGGCCAGGGGCTATACACCAGCAGCGACGGCGAGACGTGGACGCCGGCCCCCAACTTCCCGGCGACGATTGTGCATGACCTGGTCGGGACAGGCAGCCGGATTGTGGCCGCTACCGAGACCGGGCTGTGGGCCGGCATCGGCGACACTTGGCAGCAGCCGACCGTTAACGGCGCGCCCTATACCGGTGTGGTCTATGCGGTGGCGAACACGGCTGCCGCACCGCGCACCATCT
>DATLZJ010000140.1:0-2421 GCA_035574055.1 Caldilineaceae bacterium | reverse complement strand
CCCGGTCGAGGAAGGAGATCGCCTCCTGGCGAGCCGCCTCGACCGCAGCGCCGGTGCGCAACTCGGCCACTACCTGCGCGACCAGGCTCTGCCAGGCCCGTTCGTCGCCGTCGGCAGCCTGGGCATAGCCTGCTTCCAGCCGGGCGATGAGCTGGTCCGGTTCCGGGTGAGACTGGAGATAGTAGAAAAAGGGCAGGGTCAGCGTTCCCTGGCTCAAATCGCTGCCCGCCGGTTTGCCCAGCGTATCCTCGGCGCCGGTAAAGTCCAAAATGTCATCCATGATCTGAAAGGCCATGCCCAGGTGATAGCCGTAGTGGTAGAGGCGCTGGGTCTGCTCTTCGGGCAGGCCGGAGAGCACGCCGGCAGCCTCGGTGGCAGCGCAGAAGAGGCTGGCCGTCTTGGCATAGATGCGCTGGTAATAGTCGTCCTTGGCCTGGTTAAAGTTGTGGCGCGCAAAGAGCTGGCGCAGCTCGCCGCCGACAATGGTCTCCAGGGTGTTGCTGAAGATGCGGATCACGCGCGTGTTGCCCGTTTCGGCGGCAAAGGAAGCGGCGCGGGCAAACATGAAATTGCCGGCCAGCACCGTGGCGCCCCGGTTCCAAAGTGCGTTAAGCGTGGGCGCGCCGCGGCGCAGCAGCGCGCCGTCAATCACATCATCGTGGACCAGCGTCGCGGTGTGAAGCATCTCCACCGATGCCGCCAGCGCGACCACACGCGGCTCCAGCGGCGTCCCCTCCACCGGGCCGTTGAAGTGGGCGGCCATCAGCGCCAGGGCCGGGCGCAGCCGTTTGCCGCCGCTGCCGATCAGGTCCACAAAGGCCGCGGCCAACGGCGCAAAGAGGGATGACTCCACGGTCTTCATTTTGGTCTCGACCCGCGCCAACCCGCTCTGCACCGGTTGGAGCACTTTGGCAGCGTCGAGCGCTGTCCTCACCGTCATCGCTCAGTTCACCGTTTTCCACTTAGTGACCCTAGTGACCGCTCGCCCACCTGCGCGCCGGCAGAAGCCGGCCCTTCCGCCGTTTGCCCGGCGCTACGCCCCGCCGGCGGCAACCCGAAAAAGCGCCGCGCCAGGGCTGTACTCTCCTGCGCAGCCAGGGCCGGTTCGATGCCATAAAGCCGGGCGATCTGCTCGCAGACCAACGCCACATAGGCCGGCTCGTTGCGCTTGCCGCGGTGGGGATGGGGCGTGAGATAAGGCGCATCTGTCTCCAGCATCAGCCGGTCCCGGCGCAGGTGGGGCACCAGCCCATGAAGCGCCCTGGCATTCTGAAAGGTGACCGGCCCGCCCAGGCTCAAGACAAAGTTCCAGGCATAGGCGCGGTGAGCCAACGCCAAATCGCCGCCAAAGGCATGGAGCACGCCCGCATAGGGCCGCCCGGCCAGCGGCGACGCGGCGAAGCTCCGGCTCCGCACCCACGCCTCCAGCATGGCGGCCACATCTTCGCTCGCCTCCCGGTTGTGGATGATCACCGGCAGCCCTAGCTCTGCGGCCAGATGGAGCTGCTCGTCGAAGACGGCCCGCTGCCGGGCCGGCGCAACCTTATCCCAATAGTAGTCCAGCCCGATCTCGCCATAGGCGACCACTTTGGGCGCTTGCGCCAGCGTGCGGAGCGCGGCGGCAGTCTCTGGGTTCCACTCGTCGCTGCTATTGGGGTGAATGCCCACAGCCGCATAGACCGGCGTCCGCTCACTTGCAAGAGCGACAGCCTGGCGGCAGTGGCGCAGGTCAATGCCCGGCACAATGATCGCCTCCACCCCGGCGGCCTCGGCCCGCGCCAACACCTCGTCTCGGTCGGCGTCAAAGGCGCCGGCGTCGAGATGGCAATGGCTATCAATCAGGGTTAACGGCGACATTGCGCCCGCACTTTCTCCGGCAAAGCTCTTGGAAACCGCCTCACAAGCCCGGCGATTTGATTGTTCATTTTATCACTTGCTGCCTGGCCCCCAAAGTAGGTGAGCTTCCAGCCCATCGTAGGGCAGTCTGGCCCGGCGCGCCGTGGCACAGAACCGGCAGGGGAGGCCGCGTCTACAGCCCGGCCAGCTTCTTCCCGTCCGCCAAGATCGCCTGCACGGCGGCAGCGTCAGTGGTTTCGGTGTAGACCCGGATCAACGGCTCGGTGCCGGAAAAGCGCACCAACAGCCAACCGCCGTCGTCCATCACAAACTTGTAGCCGTCCAGCGTCACTTTCTCCACTACCTTGTGGCCGCCCAAGGTCAGCCCATCCACCTGCGCCGCATCCAACCGCGCCTTGGCCGCAGCTTTCACCGCGTTGTCGATCACCCGGGTGTCAACGCGGTCATAGTAGTGAGCGCCGACCTTGGCAAAGAGCAGCGCCAGCAACTCGGTCGGCTTCTTACCCGTGCGAACCATGAAATCCAGCAAGTAGAGATTCGCCAGGATGCCGTCGCGTTCGGGCA
>DATLZJ010000139.1:0-13524 GCA_035574055.1 Caldilineaceae bacterium | reverse complement strand
CCGCGGGATATGGCGGCCCGCCTCCAGGCGAACCAGCGTCTCCGGCGCAACCTCCGCCGCCTGCGCTGCTCTTGCGACAGACCAGCCCAGGTTCTCGCGCATGAGGCGCGCCCGGAAACCGATCCGGCGCAATGTCCTGTCCAGCGCGGGGCCGTGCGGCTCCCGTTGCTCTACGCCGCCAGCGTCGCGGCGCTGCGCCTCGTATCCTCTCGCCTTGCGCCAATGGATGCCGCTCATGGCCGGCGCTCCCCACGAAGCTCCTGGGGGAAATTGAGATAGGCGAACTCCCCCCAGGCGGCCCAGGCTGCCCGGTCATAGGCTTTGGCCGCCGCGATCTCATTGCGATAGCGGCCCAAGCGCCTACGCTTGCCGTTGACGCAGATCTCGGCGCGCCAGGCCCCCTCGTGGCGGCTCACGCCCTTGAAGCGAGAGGCGCCGGGGCGCGGTCCGCTGTTGGCATTGTTCTGGGAGCGGGTCGCAAGGCGCAGGTTCGCCCGCCGGTTGTCGAGTCGGTCATGGTTGATGTGGTCCACGTCGTAGCCGGGCGGCGCGTCCAGAATGAAGCGATGTAGCAGCAACTTGCGCTTGCCGTCTTTGCGCACCACGTAGCCGTTCTTGTCCAGCGTCCAGGTGTAACGGCTGACCCGCTCGTAGTCCGCCTCATCCACCAGGGCCATGCCGCCGTTACCGAGCCGGATCGCACAAGTCGCCATCGTCCTTCTCATACTCTCCATTGCGGGCGGCGGTGAGCTTGGCATAGAGCGTCACCGCCACATTGCGCGCGTCGCCGCATAGGATCACCGCCTCGATCCGGTTGCCGTCGCGCGCCGCGACCTGCGCCGCGCGCAAGAGCTGGTCAATGCGCAACAGTCCGGCCCGTGTATCGTCGAGTACGTCTCTGGCCTTGGTCGGCCAGGGGCGTGCGCTTTTGGGCATCGCATACCTACTCTGCGTCAATGGCCCGGCTGAAGACTGCATCCAGCCGGCGTAGCTGTAAATAGAGGCTGCGAATCACAATCGGCGTGCCGGTCACGGCAAAGTAGAGCCAAGCGCGCTTGGCGGCCTTGCTATCCTCCAGGGCATACCAGGCGAGCGTCATGGCCGTGCCGGCCACAACCGTGGCCCAGGTCTGCTCGTCGGCCCACTTGCGCCCCTCTTTGCCCGTCAGCCAAAGCGCATAGATCGCGCTGCTGACGCCTGCGGCAAGGAGCGGGAAGATCGAGGGGATATTGAGGGAGTTTTCCGGTACTTTCGTCACAAGCCATCTCTCCTGTGGTAGAGTCGGCTCCGAACGGTTTTATGGGCGTTCTATCTCACGCGCGGCCTCGGTGGGCGGGAAGAGCGCCTGGGCGACATCGAAGCCAAAGACCTCGCCGAAGCGCCATTTGAAATTGCCCGTCGCGGGCGCCTTGCGTTCGGCGACCTTATAGACCAGCTCATAGGAGCAGCCAAGCTTGTCGGCCAAGGTCGAGTTGCTGAAGGCGTGTTTCTGCATCCAATCCTTAAGTGGCGTGTGCATGGGACCCCCTTCGGACACTTTTACGAAAATGATAGCATTTATCCGTAAAAATGTCAATACCAATCTGTAAAGCTGTCCGGAATGCAAGGATCAAGGCGCACCAGAGTGCGATATGATGGCGTGTATGGAGAAGAAACCAGGGCTGAATGTAGAACGGCTCAACGAGATGATGGAGCGGCGCGGCTGGGGGCCGGGAGAACTGGCCTATCAGTCCGGCGTCGGCTATGACACCATCTACAAAATCCGTTCCGCCAAGCGCCCGCGCACCTCAGCCGAGATTTTGGCGCAGCTCGCGCAGGCATTAGGGTGCAGCGTGGACTATCTCGTGGGGCTGACGGATAGCCCGGTGCCTTATGGGAAACAGTCCCTTTCGCCCTTGCAGCAGGCGCTCATGGTGGAGATCGGCAAGCTCTCGCCCCGGCGCCAGCGCGACCTGTGGCAGATCGTGGCGGGGCTGCTGCGGGCGGATGCGGAAGACCGGGCGTCGTTGGAGCGTGACTTGCGCGTCAATCGCCAGCTTCGGGAAGCAGTCGAGCGGTTGGGCGGTGAACAGGCCCTGCAAGAGCTATTTGAGTGGCTCGGCTTTTCGCCCCCGGCGCTGGCGGGCGAGCGGAGCGACCCTCAGCCGCGCAGGGCTGGAGCGTTGCCTTCTGGCGAGGAGCCGGATGAGGAAGAGGAAGATGGCTAGGTTCTCGCGCTGCCGCTCCTCTGAAGATAGGGCAGCAAAGTGAGCCTCATACAGGCGATTACGATCCTTTGACGTGGTCATGCGGGGGTGCTCTCTACTGCGCCAGAACGGGCGTTCGTTTCTTGCGGGGATATAGTAGAGGATATAGGCCCAGAATGCAAGCGGCCAAGATTAGGAGAGAATTAGAAGTCTGTTAGCAGCGAAGAATTCTGCGCAAACAAAACGTCCGTAACCTCAGGTCACGGGCGATGCAGCCAACGGACTGGGCCGCTAGAACGAAATTGTTCGGCTAAAAACGAGGGACTTTTACAAGTCCGAGGAACTTCAGAAGTCGGGTTTTTCGTGTAATCCACCGGTAGGTGCGCCAAACGTCGCAGTTCCCTCTGGCGGCACCCTGCCGGCGGCTCTAACTTGGCGACGTAGCTCAGACGGTTAGAGCGAGGGCTTCATAATCCCTAGGTCGTGCGTTCGATCCGCACCGTCGCCACTATACCACAAGATGTAGTAGAGCTGCCCCAGGGGATTTCCTATATCTCGCGCACCTGCCGACTATCCGAAAGGCAGGTGTTTGTTTTGCAGCGAGGAACTCCCCTCCGCTATGCAGCGGACCAATTCTTCCTAGACTGTGCGGCTCGGCGGCTAACCTGCCAATCTCAGGAGTTCTACCGCTTCAAGCTGGGCGTGCTCCTGCGCTGGGCCGAAGACCAGGGCCTTACAGACCTGGGCGAGCTAGACCATCGCCAGCTCCGCCGCTTTTTGGTAGACCTCAGCCAGCGCAACTACTCAGACCAGTACCAGCACAACATCGCCCGCGCCGCCCGTGCGTTCTTCAACTTCTGCGTGCGCGACGAGCTGCTGCCCCGCTCGCCCTTTGACAAGGTGCAGATGCCCCGCCTAGCCCAAGAGGCGCTGGTTGCGCTCACCGATACCGAGGTGCAGCGCATCCTGCGCGCCTGCCAGCATGAGCGCGACAAGGCGCTGGTGCTCTTTCTGTTGGATTCGGGCGTGCGCGCCAGCGAGCTCCTTGCGCTCAACATCGGCGATCTGGACCTGACCACCGGCGCTGTGCGGGTGCGTCAGGGCAAGGGACGCAAGGATCGCGCCACCTTTGTCGGTGCGCGCACCCGCAAGCAGACGGCCCGCTATCTACGGCTGCGGTTGGACACCGACCCCAACTTGCCCCTCTTTGCGTCCTTACGCGGCGGCGGGCGGCTGACCCTAGATGGCCTAGGTTCTGTTGACATTTCATTTGAGCCAGATGAGTGCCGCCACGAAGCGCAAGAAGCCCATGAAGCGCTCATCCAGCTTATCGAAACGGGAGAAGAGCCGCCGGTAGTGCTTGAGCTTGTGGATCAAGCACTCGATGAGATGGCGCTCGCGGTAGAGATGCTTGTCGTAGTCGCGCTGGCGGCGAGTTGGAATGACCGGTTCCGCCCCCAAGGTGCGGATGTGAGCCACCAAAGGGTCGGCATCATCGCCTTTGTCGGCAATGACGTACGCACAGCGCCGCTCGGCCAGCAGCGTCTGGGCCTGGGTGATGTCCGCTACCGTGCTGGCCGTGAGGATGAAGTCGAGTGGGTTGCCCAGCGCATCCACCAGGATGTGGATTTTGCTGCTGAACCCACCGCGACTGCGGCCTAACGCCTGTGCCTTCTGCCCCCTTTTGAGCCAGGGGCGCCCGCGGCACAGGGATGGGCACGAATGAGGGTGCTGTCGATGAGCAGGCTCTCCAGGTCGGGGGCGTCGGCCAGGTGTTGATGGAGTTGGGTCCAGATGCCGCGCCCACACCAGCGGGCAAAGCGCTTGTAGACACTGTGCCAACTCCCATACTCGCAGGGCAACAGGCGCCATTGCGCACCGCTGCGCACCATCCACAGCACGGCCTCGACGAAGCGTCGGCAGTCGGCTTCGTCGCCCACATATACACCGGGAGTTTGTCGCAGGCAGTTGTGAATCTTATCCCATTGATCGTCACGCAGTTTTACCTGAGTCACGCTGCCATTCTACTGCATGACCCTAAATGTCAACAGAACCTAGGCATTAAGGGCGCATTATTGCTTAAAACAGCCGCTGTTGCAGCGGCCGCACCGGTCATGCCGCCAAACTGTGATTTTGCGGTTGGGGAGCCGTATGAAGCTTATTGGCTTATCGGTGCTGTTAGGCCGCTACAAACGACTTTACGTGGTCAGAATTGCGGCTCGCCCTTCAGGGTTATGCTGCTTCATGCTCGCCCGCGCTGCAATCTGAGCGGCGATGTACGCGGCATCCCGCGCGACGCCATGGATCTGTGAGGACGACGCGGCATAGAGAAACGTCAAGCCGACAAAGTACAGCCCCGGCTCGTTGGGGACAACACCGCGTTCGTGTATAGGTCCCTCCTCGCCAAGAACGGGGAGATCAATCCACGAGAAGTCTGGAACAAACCCTGTGCACCAGATTAGATTCGCCACGTCGAGCACGCGGCCGTCCTCCAGCACAGGAAGCCCACCCTGTACGCCTACGGTTTTAGGAACGCGCTCGACGCCTGCGGCCGTCAAGTCCTTGGGTTTTACCCGCACCAATGGCATGCCACGCGAAAGGATCTTCGCGCGCTTCTTCCGGCCAATAGGTGTATCTAGCGTCAGCACACGATGAAATATCAACCTGAGTACGATGGGGACGAGGAGCCGCCCCGCGGTACTGTCAAGGTGAAACGGAACGTTGCCGGTGTCTCTCCCGGAGAGCCACGTCGGATGCCCACGTGCGACCTCGATGGCAATCTCGGCCCCGGAGTTGCCCGCGCCTACGATAAGGACGCCTCCCTTTTGTAGCTGGGAAGGATTGCGGTAGGCGCTGGAATGCAGTTGGGTGATGTCCGGATCGAGCTCTTGGGCGAAAGAAGGCACCCGAGGTTTTTGCCAGTTTGCCATCGCTACCACAACATTATCCGCCTCGAACTGCAGGGACCCTGCCGCTACCAGAAAGCGGTTCCCTGTCCTTGATAGGCGTTCCACTTTGACACCTGTCCGAACCGGCAGCTTGAAATGTGCTGCGTATGCCTCGAGATAGTCTGCCATCTGATCTTTCGTGGGGAAGACGTGAGGTGGGGCAGGGAAGGGCATTCCCACAAGTCCGTCATAGCGCGCAGGTGTAAACAAGCGGAGCGAGTCCCACCGTTTCCGCCAGGAGTCACCGATCCGCTGATTGGCATCGAGGATGACAAAGCCACGCTCTTGCTGTTGTAGGTAATAGCCCACTGACAGTCCCGCTTGACCGCCGCCGATGACCACAGTGTCTATTCGCTCGCTCATATCAAATCTCCTTTTCTACTAGCGACAGCTCCCGTGGGCGCCTGCAAAGCGCCCACGGGATAGCAATCATGGTCTGCCATCCTATACCTATTAGCCACCGGTAGGCTCAGGCGCAGAGATAACGCCGAGCTGCTTCATCATGCCTAGCTCGTCCACATGTGCCCAACATTCCACAATCCTACCATTGACGATGCGATCAATGTCTACCCCTACAATGCGGACCTGCCTGCCGGTAGGAGGGATACCCTGGAATGCGCCCGCGTGCGTTCCGTGGGCTGTCCAGCGGGTCACCACTCGATCTCCTTCGGCAACTTGGTCCTCAATGGTGAAGTGAATGTCGGGAAACCCCGCGCGCAGCGTGGCGATGAACTGCTTGGCGCCGGCGCGTCCCCGGATCTCTTCGGATTGTGCATGGATGACCAGATCCGTAGCCGCCAGCTCATCAACCGCAGCTAGATTTCCCTGGTTATAGATTTCCTCGATGCTACGGCGTACCAGCGCCTTGTTCTGTGCTAACATAAAACACCTCCTCAAGGTCCAACTCAAGACTCGATTCGCGATGAGCTTCATGCTCTGTCATCGTAGACAAAGTGCTGGAGACCGTCATGCCCCAAAAGGGGTATTACCCTGGGGTAATGTGTATAGCGGAGAGCCAGTGCTAGGTCGTTCGCTGCCACCTATAGCGCGGATAGACGAACAGCATCAGCCCCGAAGTGACGAGATAAAAAGCACATAGCAGCCAGATGGGGCCAAGTGGCAGAAAGACAGGGATAATGTTGCCCGGAGTGTACGACGAGGCAAGAAAAGGTGGTTTCTAGGCCATGCCACAAATGGGGTATTCAGGAGGGGTATTTGGGGAATCTGGGGGCCTAAACAGCCGCTAGTCGAGCCAGTCCAGGTCTCTCGCTCTGGCCGCGGCTTCGGTGCGAGTGCTGACGCCCAATTTGCTGTAGATGCTACCGGTGTGCTTCTTGACGGTCTCAGGGGAAATGATCAGCGCCTCAGCGATCTCGCGGTTCGTAAGCCCGGCGGCGATTAACCGCAAGACCTCCTGCTCCCGCTCGGTAAGTGGCTCCGGCAGTGCCCGTTCGGCAGAGGTAGGGAAGGCAAGGTCTGTGCTGAAAGCCATTAGCAGCTTTCCGACGTAATCTGGCATCACATCACGGGAATGGGCCTCCTGCAAGAGCCGGCCCATGGGCAGTCCCAAGTCGGCGAAGAGGCGCACGTAACCTTCCGGTTCGGCCAGCCGCAGGCCGCGCTCCAGGGTAGTCAGGGCGCTTGCTGAATCGCCGCGCCGCCAATTGGCGAGAGCTTGAAGCGCCAGCGCCTCAATAACGATGCCTGCTCGATCCGTCGCTTCCGCTGCCTGGAGCAGGTCTTTCAGTAGCTCTAGTGCGTGCTCAAGAGATAGCGTATCTCCTTTGAGAATCAGCAGGCGAGCCATCGCCAATTGTGCTTCTTCACTTTCAAGTGCTCTCTTGAGTGCGTTACCCTGCAACATCACATCGGCCCATGCAACGGCAGCTCGGAGTCTATTCTGTGCTAGCCAGACTTCGAGCTGCAGGCGACCAAAGCGGCCAATCCAGTCGGGGAATGGAGAATTTTCCACCAGCGGGCGGGCGCGCTCCAAGTACACATCCGCCGCTGCGATGTCGCCTTCCGTCAGCTTCAGACGACCTGCCATCAGATAGCCGGCAATGATCGCCCGCACATCGCCGCCTAGCTCGGCTCGTTTAAGCCCTTGGTGCAGGTGCTCTCTAGCCTCCGCAAGCTCATTCCACTCATACAGGGTCTCGCTCATGCGAATGTATATCCAGCCAATTACTGGAAGTGGCATTCCACCCCAGTTTGCATGGTCTCGAATGCCTGCCAGGGCCTTTCTCCAGTACGCAGCAGCAGCGCGCAGGCGGCCCTGCCGCAATTCAAGGTCAGCCAGGGCGCCAAACGCATGTGCCGAGTGAACACGATATGCGGGTCTGTCAGGGAGAGTGAGGACCTTGAGATAACACTGTCTGGCTTCCTCCCAGTGCCCCTTGCGGCGGTAGACGTCACCAAGCGCGCCATGAACCAGGTGGAGGAAGGGATCATCCTCGGCTGACAGGCCGTGGAGCGCCTGGTCGGCATAGGTTTTTGCCTGCACCAAGTCGTCTTGCATACATGCAATGGCGCAGCGGACGGCAGTCACCTTTGCCAGTTGCCTGCGTGCTTGCTCGCTCTCTACGGGCGCCAACCTGTGTTCGACTTCATCAATGCAGCGAACACAGGCATCAAGTGCGCCGGTGAAGGCCAGCAACCCCGCCCGCGCGATATCGAACACGGGATGGCTGGAGTACCACTGCTCCGGAAGGGATTCGAGCCAACGCTTGACAATACTGAGCTGACCGGTATTGAGCTTGATGTTGATGTAGAGATCAAAAATGCGTACTGCGATCTCGAGATCTGCTCCCTTTATTGCGTGATGGAGGGCCTGTTCCGGCAGATCGTGCGCCAGGTACCAGCGTGCTGCTCGGCGATGGAGGTCGGTAACCGCGTCGGGGTGGAGCCGGCCAAGCTCACTTTGGAGATAATCAGCAAAGAGGCGATGGTAACGGTACCACTCTCTGCTGTCGTCTAGTTGCATAAGGAATAAGTTCTGTCGTTCCAGGCTCTCCAACATCGCTTGGCTATCTGCTCCGCCGGTAACGGCATCACATAACTGCCCGCACAGTCGCTCCAGAATACTGGTCTGGAGCAAGAACCGCCGCATACGATCAGGTAGGGGAGCAAGGACATCTTCCCTCAAGTAATCGGCGAAAAAGCGGTGTCGACCACTGACAATCAACCCCTCCGTCCCTGCGAGGCAGCGCCGCTGTGCAAGCGCTGCCAACTGCAGACCGGCAATCCAACCTTCGAGTTGGGTTTGGAGCCTGGCGATCTCGTCATTGGTCAGCTCTAGACCCATCTCCTCGTTCAAAAACGCCGCCGTCTCCTCCCGCAAGAAACGGAGATCTACAGCGCGGAACTCGCTTAGCTCACGGTGTGCCCGGTAGCGGGCCAGAGGCAGCGGTGGATCGGCGCGAGCGGTCAGTACAAAGTGGAGTTTTGGCGGCAGATGGTCTAGCAGAAAAGTCAGGGCTTGATGGATGGCCGGGTCTGCAATCAGATGATAATCGTCAAGGACAAAGACAAGGTCGCCGGGTACATCACTGGCCACGTTGACAAACGCCGCCATGACGGCCTGGGGATCTGGCATTACGTCATCAAGGAGCAGGCCCACTTGGGTCTCCCTGACACCCGGCTGAATCTGCTCCCACCCGATCAGCAGGTACCGGAAGAAACGTATCAGGTCATTATCCTCCTCACTGATCGAAAGCCAGGCAACGGGGAAACGGCTGGCGTGTGCCCACTGTGACAGTAGCGTAGATTTGCCATACCCGGCGGGAGCCGAGAGTAGAATGAGCTTGTAATCAGGCACATCCCGCTCAAGGGCATTTATCAGCCGGGCGCGGTATACAACGTGATGAGGCTGTGGCGGAATCCGAAGTTTGGTCGCCAAGAAAAAGGTATCCACAAGACTACCTGCATTCTCACGCTTTGGCCGTGGGAGCAGATGCAGAACGATACACCAGATTAGCGGATTGCCTCGCCGCTCTTCTGGTCGAAGAGATAGACCTTCTGCGGGTTGAAGTGTAGCCCGACCCGTGCGCCGAAGCCGGCTCGAAACTCCGGATCGGCGCGCACGATGACGTTCGCACCCTCGACCTGAATGGTCAGGAACACGTCGGAGCCGAGCGGCTCCTCGACATAAACGGTCCCCTCAATCCCGCCGGCCACGTCATGGGTGACGCCAATCGTCTCCGGCCGTACACCCAAGGTGACGCCGCCGAGGATGGAGCGCTCACGCAGCCGCCGCGCCAGTATCGCCGGCAGGGGGTAGCGGATCTTGCCCCGCTGGAACAGCAACTCGCCCTGGTCATGGACGATGTCGCCGTCCAGAAAGTTCATGGCCGGGCTGCCGATAAAGCCGGCCACAAAGAGGTTGGCGGGCTGGTAGTAGACTTCGTCCGGCGTGCCGAACTGCTGCAACTTGCCGTGGTTCATGACGGCGATGCGGTTCGACATGGTCAGCGCCTCGGCCTGGTCATGGGTGACATAGATAAAGGTCCGCCTCAGGTCGTGATGGAGCCGCTTTAGCTCGGCGCGCATACTGACCCGTAACTTGGCATCTAGGTTGCTGAGTGGCTCGTCGAGGAGAAAGCAGGCCGGCTCGCGCACAATGGCCCGTCCTAATGCAACCCGCTGGCGCTGGCCGCCGGAGAGGTCGCGCGGCTTGCGCTGTAGCAGCGGCTCGATACCAAGCAGGTTGGCCGCCCAGCGTATGCGCCGGTCAATCTCGGCGCGCGGTACACGCATCATGCGCAAGGCAAAGCCGATATTATCGTAGACATTCATGTGGGGGTAGAGCGCATAGCTTTGGAAGACCATGGCGATGTCCCGGTGGTTGGCTGGCAGATGGCCCACTATTTCGTTATCGAAGAAAATCTGGCCGTTGGTCGCCTTCTCAAGTCCAGCGATCATGCGCAGGGTGGTGGTCTTGCCGCAGCCGGAGGGCCCCACGAGAGTGACAAACTCTTGGTCTTGAATATCGAGGTTGAGATCGTCAACGGCCACAAAGTCGCCGAAGTGCTTGGAAACGTGCTCCAGAAAGACACGGGCCATGCTCCCCTCCTTTTTGTCTTTGTTTTTGTCTTCGTTTAGCCCTTAATTGCGCCGGCGCCGATGCCGGAGATAATCATGCGCTGGAAGATCAAGGCGAGCGCCAGCGGCAGGATCACCGCCAGCACCGCCGCCGAGGTCAAAAAGCCGTACTCGGTAGCTAGCTCGTTGCTGAGAAAGGCGACGAGGACGGGCATGGTGCGGGCTGAAGCCGTCTGCGTCAGGATCATGGCGAAGAAGAACTCGCCCCATGCGGCCATGAAGCTGTAGATGCCGACGGCAATGATGCCCGGCAGGGATACCGGCAAGATTACCTTGACCATCGCCTGGAGCCAGTTGCAGCGATCCACGCGGGCAGCATCCTCTAGATCGCGTGGGATGGTCTGGAAGTAGTTCTTCAGAATCCAGACAGAGTAGGGTAGGGTAAAGGTCAGATACATCAAGATCAGCCCCCAAAGCTGGTTGAGGCCGCCGATGCGCCGCAAAACCAGATAGACCGGCAGGATCAGAGCCAGCGCCGGCACCATGCGCGTCAACAGGTAAAAGACCAGCAGCGCCGTCTTGCCTCGAAAAGCGAGCCGGGCGAATGGATACGCGGAGAGTGAGCCAAGCAGAATGTTGAGCACAGCGACAGAAAAGGAGACGGTGATGCTGTTGCGCAAGGCGATGGGCACATCTCGGACGACGGCGCCCACGGTCAGCCGCCGCTCTTCGCGCATATTGTTGACGACCTCCGGGTTGAAATAGGCCGCGTAGTTCATAAGCGTCGGCTCATGGGGGATCCAGTGGGGCGGGGCCGACATTGCTTCCTCGCGGGTCATGAAGCTGCTGATCACGATCCAGACAAAGGGGCCGACCAGATAGAAGAAGGTCAGCAGCGCAGCCAGATGGAGAAAGATCGCCTTCCACGGCACAGGCAGGCGGTAGAGCATATGCTGGAGACGCCGCGCCGTCGGCTTGTTTGAAATCGCCGTCACTGTTCAATTTCCCCTCGTTTGTACAAGATGCGGATATAGATCAGCCCGATTAGGAGGGTGAAGAGGGTGAGGATATAGGCGTAGCTGTTGGCGGCGCCGAAGTCCAGTGCATCAAAAGCCTTCTTCCAGGCAGTAAAAGTGACGACACGCGTGGCGTCGCCCGGCCCGCCGCCTGTCAGCACATAGATCAGGTCAAACACCCGCAGCCCGGTCATAGTGGAGAGGATCATGATAATCATGATCGGCTGGGCAAGCCACGGCAGCGTGATATGGCGGAAGCGACTCCAGGGGCCGGCCCGATCTACGGTAGCGGCTTCATAAAGGTCGCGCGGGATCGCCTGGAGCGCTGCCAGCAGCACGATGGTGTTGAAGGGAAGTGAGTTCCAGATCTGCACAAAGATCAGCGCCGCCATTGCCATGGCCGGATCGACGCCGACCCAGGACCGGTACTCGTCAATGATCCCAAGCGAGTAGAGCAGCCCATTCAGCACGCCAAAGCGCGGGTTGAAGATCCACTTCCACATCACGCCGGCAATGACGCCTGGAATGGCCCACGGCAGGAGCACCACGCTGCGCAGGATGCCGCGACCAAAAAACTTCTCGTTGAGCAGCAGGGCGATCAGCAGGCCGGTGATGACTTGGCCGACCACGGAGCCTGCTGTAAAGATGATAGTCACTTGAAAGGACTGCCAGAACTCGGCGTTGCTCAACACATCAATGTAGTTGCCCAAACCGATGAACCGGATGTTGTTGGGCTGGCGCAGGTTGTATTTCTGCAGGCTGATCCAGAAGGAGTAGCCGATGGGGATCACCGAGATCAGGAAGATCGCCAGCAGCATAGGCCCGTTCATAATGTAGGCGCGCACCTCCGGGCTTTCGCTTAATCGCTGCCAGAGTCGCGCCAGGGCGCCGGCAGGCTCAACCGCAGGCTGTACCTGCGTACTCCCGATACTGCCGCCGGACGGGGATAGCTTTTCGTCAATCATGGTGGGTCTGTTCCTATTATGCCTGGCGCAGGCCACGCGCTGCCTGCCTCGAAGCCCGCCTAACTCCAGCCGGCAGACAGCGCATCCTGCACGCCGGCCTTAGCCGGCGTAGTCGGCTTGCAACTCGCGCCACTTATCGGCCATCGCCTTGGTGGCCTCGCTAGGAGACACTTGGCCCAACATAGCCTTGTGCCATTCCGCCTGCATGGCATTGTCCCACTCGGAATACCAGGGCGCGTCGACGCCCTTGCGCGGCACAGCTGTCTCTTTCTGCTGGGCGAACAACTCCGGCTCACCCCAGCTATTCTCCCCTTCAACGATGTCAGGGTCGGTGGCAAGCGACTGGTAAGCGAAGCCCAGCCCAAAGCGCTCGTGCCATTGCTTTGCCGTCCAATATTCGCCCGCTTGGTTTTTGCCCCCAGCAAAGTATTGCAGGCGGAAGGCCGCCTCCTGATCAATCGCTGTGGCATTGATGGTGTACTGGCGTGTCCAGGCTACGGTACCCTGGCCGGCTCCCTCGAAGCCCGGCATCAACATTGCCTTGAAGACCTTTTCCCCGGCTATGGCCTGGGCGGTCTGCTCCGGGTCGTTTAGGGTGCGCAGGTCATAGCGGTTGGCGCCCAAAAAGACCGTCTGCCCATTCTGGAACAGCTCGGTCACGTCGGCGTCGGTCATCTCCAGGTTGGCGGAGTCGAGGATCTGCCAGTCGTTCATAGCCTGGGCCATCCAGTCGAGGATCTGCTCGACGACGGAGCCGGGCTGGTCGCAGATCGGCTCCCAATTATCGTCCACCCATTCGCCTTGGCTGCCATAGACCAGCGCATACATCGGTTCCTTGAAATTGCTCTCCTGGTATAGCCAGAGGTGGAGTGGGTAGTCGGCAATGCCCTGCTGTTTGATCTCCAGGCACATGTCTCGCAGCTCGTTTAGTGAGGTCGGCGGCTCGGTAAAGCCGGCCTGTTCAAGTAGCCGCGAGTTGTAGAGGATGGTGTGGAAGTCGGTGTAGTAGGGCAGACCATAGAGCTTGCCTTCGTACACCATGGCCTCGTAATTGCCGATGTACATATCATCCACGAGCGCCTGGACGCCCTCCTCTTCGTCAACGGGCCGGATGAAGCCCGCCGAGGCGAAGCCGGCTTTGTCATCGTCGCGGGTGACAATCACATCACACTGTTCGCCGGCAGCCAGTAGGGTGATCTGCTGCTTGTAGTCTGACAACTGCCGGTACTCGACCTCAATATCAGGGTTCTCCTTCATGAATTCGGCGGCGACCGGGTCATACCACTCAATTGCGTTCCACCCTGTCCAGATAAGATGCGGCTTGGCCTGGTCCGGCGCTGCTTCGGCTCCTTCCTGGGCGGTCTGAGCC
>DATLZJ010000138.1:0-21565 GCA_035574055.1 Caldilineaceae bacterium | reverse complement strand
AGCAGCCCTGCCGCCAGCCCGGCAGCCCGGCTAGGCCACACACCTAACGGGGCCAGGGCCGCCCGCAGAAAGACATAGCAGGTGAAGAGCGGCAGCACAAACGCCAGCGCCGGCGCCAGGTTATAGACCTGCTCCGGCGGCAAACGGCCCAACGTCAGCAGGTGGAGCGCCAGCCCCACCAGGACCGCGCCAGGCGGATAGAATTGCAGCTCAGGATAGCCGGCATACCAGACAGGGTTCCAGCCGGCGACCGCACCCAAATGGGGCAACGCGTGGGCCAGGGGATACCAGAAGCGCATGAACTGGCCGGGGTGGTCGCCCCAGGCAAAGAGGCTGGGGTGGAGATAGTCGCGGACGATCCCCCAGGCCATGAAGGCCAGGAGCAGCCCGATCGCCAGCTCTCCCACCCAAATACGCCGCCAGGACAGGCGGACAAGCCTGCGTCTCACCTCAGGTAGTTTGAGGCTGGCCTCTGCCATCAGCGTTCTCTTGCCGGTCCACCTGGCAAGCCCTGGACGCTTGCCGATGGGCGGGGTGTGCTATGGACAAACATGAGACAAAAGCGACAATCGGCGCCGGCGCTGCATCTGCATGGCCTTACCGCCCGGCAGCGGGCTGCGCCGGTACGGTTGCCTATCATAGCAAGGGCGCCAGGCTTTGGCAATCTGACCGGTAGCTGGTGACTGCTGACGGCTAGCCTTCAGAGCAGGCGGCAGGGGGCGCCGTAGGGTAGAGAACATCCGGCGACTGATCAGGGGCGGCGGGTGAAGGCGAGCAGATGAGGACTCAGCGCCTGTAGCTCCGGCTCTTCCTCGCAGATGCGCGCGCTCTCCAGGATCACCTGCCGGCCTTCTACCCGTTGCCAGCGGTCGTCAAAGTCTGCGGCCACCCAGCCTGGCCCCTCCACCCCAAAGAGGGACAGCACTTCCAACCCTGCCGAGACCAGCTCGGCGCGCGCCTCGGAGGGCAGGTGAAAGTAAGCGATGGCGCCGAAGCCGCTGCCGTGGGCCAAGGAGACGCCGGTGCGCACATGATCCCGGAACGCCAGGATCACGCCCGGCCGGTCAATCCACCCCTTCACATAGCCGTCGAGGGCCACCGCGCCCCGCGAGATGAAGGCCGCAACCACCAGCCCCGCCGGCTGCACCACCCGGCGCGCTTCGCGCAGAGCTGCCAATCGCTCCGCCGCGGTGAGCAGATGGTAGAGGGGCCCCAGCAGGAGGGCTACATCGTAGTAAGCATCAGGCGCAGGCAGGGCGCGGGCATCGCCGACGACCGCGGAAGAGATGCCTGCCTGCGCGGCTGCCTGGACATGCGCCGGCACGATGTCCACCAGATGCACCTCATAGCCAAGCGCGGCCAGCCACGACGCATAGCTGCCGGTGCCCCCGCCGATGTCAATGATCCTGGCCGGCGGGGTGGGGAGAAAGCGGCCCAACAACTCCTGGGTGCGGGCCTGTTCGAGTTTCCCTTCCCGGCGTCCAAGGCGGTCGCGCTCTGCATAGAGCTGTTCGTAGTACTCCCTTAATTGGGCGTCACGTCTCATGGGCGCTCTTCCTGCGCAATCGCTAGACAGGCTGTTGTAGATGGCGCCCATTATACCGGATTGCACGAAGAACAGCGCCCCCTTGCGAGAGATGGCGGCGCGGACGACAATCTACCTCACCCATCTAGCTGGTACAAGCGGCCAGATAGGAAGAGGATAGGCTGTTGTCACGCCGAGATGGCATCAGGTGAGATTGGCGCAGCGGCGTCGCTCACCTTTGTACGCCAGGCAGGTAGGTGCGCCGGCTGCCCGCAGGCTCCTCCGTCGGGTCGGGCGTTGGCGGCGGATTGTTGCTGACCTGCCCCGGAATCTCCAACAGGGTGATGGAGTTGGCGGGGAAGCTGGCTGTCAGGCCGACCGTCGAGCCGTCCGTTGAGCCGGCAGTCTCGACCGGCTGGTCGGCCAGGCGCACGATGGCATTGAGGTTGTCGCTGCTGTAGCGATAGACCTCTGCCGGCCCGCCGGGGGCAAAGTTCCAAAGCTGGAGCCTGGTTGCCAGCGCGCTGCCGGTCTTGTTGATCACCACCACGGTCAGCGCCTTGTCGCCCTCTCGCTGGGCAGCATAGACCGCGAGCCGTCCCTGGTCGCTGCTGATGGCCTGGACGCGCGTCTCGCCAAACCGGCTGCCCGCGCCGTCGTAGTTGCGGTAGATGCGGAAGGCGTAAGCGCCCGGCTGGTCCGGCGCGGGCGGCTCCCAGAGGGTCGCCAGGTCCACCCCTTCGCGGCCAAAGATGCCCAGCACATCAGCCTGGGCCAGCGCGCCGTTGATATGCTCTAGCCCGCCCCAGTTATATTCGCCGATGGCGAGCTTGGTGCCGGGGTAATGCTCAGCGATCCAGGCCTTCATGCGCGGGATGAGCCGCACGATGCCGCCGTCCGGCCCTGCTTCTGCGATCCAGCTCTTGTCCACATAGGTAGGGTCCCAGAGGGAGCGGGTTGAGGCGAGCCGGTTGGCCTGGCGGGCCGCGCTGCCCGCGTCGTTCAGGGCGATCTGGGTCTCTTCATAGTCTGGGTGGCCGGGGAGATAGCCCTGGGGGTAGTAGTGGATGTCCAGGTAATCAAGGATGCGCACGCCATGCTGCTGCTCATAGGCCCGCATCTGCTGGAGATACCAGACCAAGAGCGGTAGGCCGCCGTGGCTGTCGCGGTCGTCGGGCGTGGCCCAATCCTCACGTTGGCCGTCGTAGGGGGAATGCCAGTAATAGGGCCAGCCATGCACCGCCGGCCCCAAGACCAGGGCGGTTGGGTCGGCCTGCTTGATGGCCGCGCCGTAAAGATAACCCAGGTCACGAAGCTGGACGAAGGTCAGCCCCTCTGGACGGATATCCCGGTGGGTCTCGAACCAGAGGTCCGGCTCATTATCCAGATTGTAGAAGCGGATGCCGCCGTTGGCTGCGGCGCCATAGCGCCCAACCAGGTAGGCGACCCAGTCCTTGACCCAGGTTTCATTGACGGCGATGCTGGCGTCCAGCTTATCGTTGTTGGTAATGAGCGCGCCGCCGGCCAGCACACCGTTGCCACAGTCGGGCCGGCCATCGCCGGCGGCGGTTGCCTGTTGCGCGCCATATTTGGCGACGCTGAAGCCACAGGCAGTGGCGTTATTGTTGGCGACATAGCCGCTCATGGGCATGACCAGAAAGCTGTCGGCCCCGGCCTGGCGGTTCTGCTCGATCACCCGGATCACCTTCGAGTCGGCAGGCAGGTTCATTGCATCGCTCTGCTTGGAATTGGCAAAGAACCAGTCCGAGCCGTGGTTGGAGATATCGGTCTGCCAGTTGTAGCGGCTGGTCAGGTTGCCGCCCCAGCGCCGCACGGGCAGGCCCAGCTCCTGCATAAAGGCGACGCCGCCGGCCATCGCATACTCATTCATGCCGTAGATGTAGGGGCTGATGGGGCCGCGGTTGGCCTGGGCGTCCACATAGAGGGTCACGTCGGCGCCCGGCTCCGGCGTCACAGTGGGCGAGGTGGGGGGCGTATCGGTCGGTGTGTCGGTCGGGGGTTGGGTGGGCGCGTCCGGCATCTTGAAGAGATAGACCCCGCGCGTCCCGTAGACACAGGGCGGGTAGCTGCTGTTTGGCTGCGGCGAGCCACAGTCGGCCACCAACAGATCATGCTGGGCGGTAAAGGCCATGCCCATCGGATAGTTGCGCCCGCCGATAGTGTGGTCGGCGGTTAGGTCGCCCGCCGCGCCGTCAATGTAGGCCAGCACGCGGTTGTTGCCGGTGTCTGCGATATAGAGGTGGCCGCGCCCGTCCACGGCTACATCGTGGGGCAAGTTCAGCCCGGCATAGCTGGCGTCGGCGTTCGGGCCGTTGGTGGTAGGGTAGACAAAGCGCTGCACCCGGTTGTTGCCCAGGTCAGCCACATAGACATAGCCAAGATAGTCCACCGCCACGCCGAGGGGCAGGCTGAAGCGATTGGCCCCCTGCTCATTGGCGGGCTGGGCGACGCAAGGATTTTTCACCGTTTTCAAGGAATCCTGGCCCAAGACCTGGTCGGGCAGGGTGTCGCTGGTCAGGGGTGAGTTGAAGCGGACAACGCGGTAGTTGAACTCGTCCACCACCCAAACGCTGCTCGCCAGCCCAATCGCGACGCCGCGGACAAAGCAGAAGCCGGGCACAACCTCATCGTTGGGGTTGTTGTCGTAATTGATGGCGCGGCTGGTGAAGTCGCCGTCGGGCTGGCCTAGCACCTTGTCGGCGGTCGTGGGCGAGCCGTCGGTGTCGGGGTTGTAGAAGATCAGCACCCGGTGGTTGTAGGTATCGGCCACATAGAGATTGCCGTTGGCGTCCACGGTGATGCTCTCCGGCCCGCAGAGCAGGCTGGCGGAGGTGGGCTTGGCCCGGCAGCCATTCTGCTCGTCGTCGGGGTCGCCCAGCCCGTCGCTGCCGAAGGTCTTGTCGGGCGCAGTTCCGCCGGTCATGGCCGCCACACTGGGCCAGCTATAGACGCGGTTCTCTTGATAGACGACCATATAGACGCGGCCATTGGGGGCGACGGCGACGCCGGAGGGGCCAGGTTCCCAACTGCGGCTGCCGTCCGGGTTGGCGTCGGGAAAGGCCGGCGGGGTTTCGACGGCGAGCAGGCGGATGTCGTCCACATAATAGGTGGGCTGGGCCGCGCCGGTCGCGTCCTGCCAGTTGAGGCGCTCGATCTGGGCCGGGTTGCCTAGATCGGCCAGCGGCGCCTTGTATTGGGTCCAGACATTGGGCGGCGCGGTGAACTCATAAAAATCCGTCGGGTTGTCGCCGCTGGAGAGGGTGAGGGCGGAGCCAGCCGGCCCAGCGCCATAGACCCAGAACTCGACGAAGGCATAACCGGCGGTGTTGACCGGCGACGTGGCATGGAGCGAGAGCGCGCCATAGGCTTCGGTATGGGTCACGGCAATGGCCGAGGTCCCGCTGTGGGAGGTAGGGTGATTGAGTTCCACGGTCGTCCCATAGGACCAGCCTGCCTCCTCCCACGGGGGGAGCAGCCCATCCACATAGATGGTCAAGTCGAGCGCGCGCGGCATGGCGCGCGCCGGCTGGAGGTTAGCGCTGTAGAGCGCGGCTAGGAGCAGGATAAGGGTGCAGACCGTCGAGGGATTTCGTTGCTTGGTCGTCATCACTTGTTTCCTTCAGAATCCTTCAGAAGAAGCAAAGCAACCGCAAAGCTTTAGAAAAGCTTTAGAAGAAGACTGGTGACTGCTAGCCTCCAGCGCCAGAGCACAGTAGACACTTCTCGCCGGGCTACCAGCCACCAGCCTGCTGCGGTACGTCGTCTACTGTCCCGCCGTAAAGCGGCTGCCTATCGTCGGCACGTACATCTTCCAGACTTGACCGGGCGCGCTGCCCGCCAGCATCGCCAGGTCTACAGTGATGGTCTGGGGCGCGCCCAGTGTGCTCGCGGGGTTGGCGCTCACGGTGATATGGCCTGTGTAGTTCCCTCGCCCTAGCCCTGCTGTGTTGACCTTCACCACGATCTGGTTGCCAACGACCGAAGGCAACAGCCAGGGCTGGTCCGAGGCCACACCGGGTGTAAAGCTGGCGTTGCCCAGATTGAAGACCATCACCGGCTGGTCAGGCGGGTTGGGTCCCTGGGTAAAGGCATGGAAGCTCAGGCGCAGCGCCGACAGCCCCATGATAGGCGGCAGCGCGCCCGCGTCCACCTGGGCCGGCGTAAGCTGTGGATAGCTGGCCGGGTCCAGCGGGTTCGTGCCCGCGCTCACCTCCACGCCGTCCACCACGTTGTCGCCGTCGGTATCGGGAATGTAGGGGTTGGTCCCGATCCGGCACTCCTGGGCGTTGGTCAGCCCGTCGCCGTCGGGGTTGCCCGCGCCGTTGGGTAGGTCGTGGGCCGACTGCCAGTCGTCGGGACAGCCGTCGCCGTTGGCGTCTACGCCGTCGGTCACCAGCAGCCAGACCTGGTTGGAGAGCAGGCTGGGCGGCGACAGGAAGCTCCGGCCATAGGCGCGCACGGCGAAGGCATACCAGTAGCCTCGCGCCAGACCGGTGAGCGTGTAGTCGCCGGTGAAGTCCAGCTCGTTGATGTTGATGGGCGAGTTGCCCTGCGCCGCGCCGCTGCCCGGTGCGTGGGGGCCGGCATACGTCTCGCGCGCATAGAAGAGGTCCCAGGCCCGTTGGCTGGGGTCGGCGGGCCAGCTCAAGGTGACGTTGCCGCCGTTGGCGACGCCGGCCAGCACAGGCGGCGGAGGACCGTCGTGGGTGGCGCCGGCAGGGAGCTCGGTGGAGGGGGGCTGGCTAAAGCCGCTGATGTTGCCGCTGGCGTCGCGCGCCGCGAGACCGTGGTTCGCCGTTGGGAAGTTGATCTGGGTCTCTTCCGCAACCAGCCCGCCCATGCGCATGCATTGCTTTGCGCCGGGCGCATAGGGCACGACCGCCAGCACCCGCTCCTGGATGGTGCGGCTGCGCGGGGGGACCAGGAAGATGGTGTCAACATCATAGGTGATGAGATATTCAGACAGGTCGTGGGCCGGGCTGACATCCCAACACATGATCAGACCATCTTCGGCCGGGGTAAAGACCACGCTGCCGGCGTTGGGGATAGGCGGCGGCGTCTTATCTACATAGCGGAGCGTGCCCGGCGCAATGCTGGTGGTGACGCCTACATACTGGTCTGTGCCCAGCTCGCTGACGCGCGAGCCACGATCGTCTTGTAGCGTCGCATAGATGCGGTAGTCGCCGCTGGCGAGGTGCGACAGGTCCCAGTCGAAGAAGCCGGTCGTGGGGTCAATGTTCTCGCGGATCACCCCGCCATACAGATAGGTGGGCGATGTGGCGTTGGCGACGGTGGCCGAATAGAAGAGGCTCATGCGGAGCTGATCGGCGTTGGGCGGCGGCGTCCACTGGATGCGATAGAGCTGCGCGGCGGTGGAGTCGCCCGCCGCCGTGATCTCCACCAAACCGGTGGGCGCGGTGAAGGCCAGGGGCGGCGTCGCCTTGTTGGCGAAGTAGACGATGCGATAGTCGTCGTTGATGGTGGCGTTGGTGACGCGCGCCAGCCACTGGCCGGCCTGCGGCTGGTCAATACCAAAGATTTGGGAGTTGGCCGTGGTCGAGATGGCGACGCCCAGGCTGGCGGCATTGGCCGCGGTGATGACCGTACCATCGGGCCGCACCAGGCTGAACTTCGGCGCGCCCCGCACCCAGCCAAAGCCCACCAGGATCGAGGCCGCGGTTGGGTTGACCGTCAGCGGCTGGTCTACTTGGGGTGCAGCGGGGTCGGCCACCGTCACCCGCTTGGCTTGAGCCAGCCAGGCGTCGGTCTCCTGCACATCTGCCGGAGATGTCTCTGGGCCGGCGGCTTCCCCATCTCCGGCTACCTCCAGCGGGAAGGGGGGGCCGCCGCCGCCATATTGGTCAATGAGTAGATGGTCATCGCTGCCCAGGATAAAGCTGGTGCAGAGCAGCACCGCCGGCGGCAGCACGACTGCGGCTAATAGGGCAGGACACTCCAGGTTGACATAGATGCCTACGTCGAAGCCGATGATCTCCACCTTGCCCTTGATGCCCCATTCATAGTCGGTGCAGGCGTCGTTGGCGCAGAACTGGCCGAAGGAAAGCTCGACGCCGATGGAGATGTCGCCGGGCGGGATGACCAGCGGCCATTCGTCGAGCGCGGCGCCCTCCTTGATGCGGAAGGTAGCTTGATAGCTGGCGGTCAAGTGCAGGTCGTCGTTGCCCGCCAGCCAGGGGTAGCGATTTTGCCAGCCGCTCCCCCGCCAGACATGGGCATAGATAAAGCCGCTCACAATCCAGTCGTTTTTGTTGGGTAACCAACCTTGACTGCCGATGCCCGTGTCCAGCGGATTCCAGGCAACCCAGAGATGCCCCTCGCCATCCATCATGCCCATGACGCGTCCGGTCGCCTGCATCGAGAAGAGGCCGCGGGTGTCGAGGGTGAGCTTGGCGCTGCCCTTGAAGACCTTGGGCACACCCGTACCGATATAGAAGCCCACGTCGAGCTGGATCACGGTATGCGAGGGGCCGATGGTCACAGTGCCGCCGATCATGTCCACATACATCACCGGCGGCGCGGCCACGGGGATGCCGGGCGGGTAGCTGAAGGTCAGGCTCACCTGGCGCAGCGCATTCTCACAAAGCACAAAGGTGGCGGTGATGCTGGGGATGGCCGAATTGGCGGCGCTGGGGTCGGCCTTGGGGTCGAGACCGGGCAGCGAGAGCGAGGTCGTGCCCTTGATCAGCTCCACCGGCTGGTTCGAGGAGCCGTCTGGACAGACCCCATTGGTCAGCTCGACCTTGGCCCCAAAGGTCTTGAAGCTAAAACCGTAGGTGTCGTTGGTCGCGCCAATGCTGGTGGGATGGTCGGTGCTGTAGACCTGCAAATTGCCGGGGCTGCTCACCATCACCGTGTTGGGGAGCTGGTTGACCAGCACATCGGGCATCTTCCACTGGCGGTTGGGCGCGGCCCAGGTGTCGTCAGGGGCGCGTACATCGCCGCAGAAGCTGCCACAGAGCGCCAGCCCGCTGCCGCCGCCCGGCGCCTCGCCATGGGGCAGCACCACATAATCAACGAAGTTCCAGGCGCCGCCTAGGTCGGCTCGATGGGTAATGACCCCATTTTCGTTGCGGAAGTGGGTAAAGTAGCCTACGGCCGGGTTGTAGTACCCATCCCAGGTAGGGCTGAATTGGTAGGTCAACCCGGCCACCGGCGCTTGAGCGACGGAGCTTTGCTGGACGACCTTGACATCGGTTGGCCCCGTGCCGCCGGGGGACTCAGACCACCCCTGGTAGCCTTCAGCCCGCACGCGCCAGGTGATGCGGAGGAGTTGGTCCTGGACGCCAGAGATGGTGTTCAAAGGGCGGACGATGCGCGCCGTGAATTCGGCATATTGGGAGGTAGTGTCGTCGGCGCTCTGAACCATGCTGATACGCACTGTGGGGCTTGTGGTGGAAACCGGCGTGGAACGCTTGAAGTAATTGTCTTTGTCGAACTCGCTCAGGATGAGCGCGTTGCACGTGCCATCGGCACAGGCGCCGCCGTCGAGAACGCCGCTGTTGAGATCGAGACCGCCGATACCGGCATACAAGCCCCCCTGATAGATCTCGAAGAAGGGCAGCAGCTCGCCGCTGGGATCGCACTTGCCTAAGTGGACGATGCCGACGGCGGACAGATAGGGGTCAAAGTTCGTGCGAAAGCTGACAACCCGGTTGGGGAAGAAGGGATCGGTGACGCCCGCCACAATGGCGGCGCGCTCGATCCGCTCGCCCCAAGTGATGATGCTGGCATATTCCTTCGCGCCTACATAGCGCCGGCTACAAACGGCGTTGGCCACGCCAACACAGTCTTCAAAGCCGGCGGGCGAGAAGATGCGGTAGGGTCCCACTTGCCGCCAAAGGTCGGTCTGGCTCCAGTCCGGTTTGACCACCAGCGCGCAGCCCGTATCGGTGGGGATGCCGTTGATCGGACAGACCTGGACGGTGAAGACCACTTGCAGCGTGCGGTCCTTCGGCTCCGGGTCCTCGGCGCCAGGGGGACAGTAGTTGCTGGCGTCAACGTTGGGAGAGCAGCGGTCGAAGGCGGTCTTGTCGCCGGGCAGCTCCACCACTATGGCCTGGGCGCCGCCTGTGCCCGGCGCGATCAAGGTGCGGATCGTCTGCCCGTTCTCGGCCTGCTTGTGCCCATTCGTCTTGGGAAAAATGCCGTTGCCGGGCGGGAAGAGATGGGTCACGGCCGAGGCGGTGGGCTGGGTCAACCCCACGACCGTCACCCTGGTGGAGAGGCCCAGCCGGACATTCTCCGGCAGCTCCAGATGATAGGCCTGGACAATGTGGCCGGTGTCCACCGTCACAGTGTACTGGTAGCGCACGCCGGTCTCCCCCACTTGGTCTGCGGTGACGGGCGGCAGCGGCGTAGACCACGACCCCTCCACGGCATATTGCTCCAGCTTGGGGTCGCCCTTGGGCGGGTCAACGCGCAGCTCGCGACCGGCGGCAGCGCCGGCGCTCACCAGGATGAAGTTCGATCCATCTCTGCTTTCGTTGCCCTCGGAGCGGGGTTGCTCACACGCCGGGCTGGTGCAGCTCTCCGGCGCCACCGCCAGCGGGAAGTTGAAGGGCGGCAGGTTGAGCAAGTTGGCCTCGTCGGGCGAGGCTGCGTTGACTTCGCCCGGCTCGCCGGAGGCGGCAACTGCCAAACCTCCATCGCCTGTTTGCGTCCATTGATTATAGGAGAACAAACCAGTCTTGGTTTCTTCCACGAATTGGCCCGGCGTGACCTCCCGCAGATAGGTGATGCTGTTGCGATAGCCCTTGACGCCCACCGCCAGCCACGGGCTGCCGGTGGGTGGGGGCAGCAGATAGTGGTGGCGGGTGCGGTGGAAGTCCTCGTTCTCGAACTTGGGCGGCTTGGGCACAGGGTTGAAATTAGAATAGAGATAAGGCGTGTTGTTCTCCAGCGCCGGCCCCCGGTAACGGATGATCAGCATGAAGCCGCCCCCCTCCATGCTCTCGAAGTCGTTGCCGAAGGTCTGGTCACGGTCGCTTCGAGGCCAGACGCTGCGCTTGGGGATGCGCACAAAGTCACACAGCCCGCGGGGGCCACAACCGTTTTCCTCGGCGGGCGTGCCGCGCAGCTCCAGGCCATGGTTGGCGCCGCCGTTGATCCAGTCGGTGACAATGCCGGTGGGGCCGTCCTGGAGCAGGTATTTCGTCCCGGAATGGCGCTGGCCCTGGGGAATGCCGTAGAAGCAGAGCGGCGGGTCGGTGCGCCCTGCATAGGAGGTGCTGCTGGAACGGAAGGGGTTAGGGTCCACTTGAGGTTGATTGCCCCAATTGACCGAGTTCGGGTCCCACGACGAGGTCACCCGGTGGAGCTGGGTGCTGACGCAGGGGTTGTACTGGCCGTTGGCGGTGATGTTGATGTAGCCGTCGGTGGGCGCGACCAGCAGGACGGCGCCCTGAATCTGTGCGCCCGGCGGCAAGTTGATCTGGCCGATCTGGTCAAAGCGCAGCAGCGTGCGCACCGGGCTTTCGATGCGCAGCGGCCCCAGATAGCAGGTGGCGCGGCCCACGCCGGTGAGGTCTGGCGCGCTCAACAGATAGGGGGCGCAGCCGTCATGGGCATAGATTTGCGCCACCGAAAGGGCGCGCAGCACTTGCATGAGCGGGTCCCACACAACCGGATAGCGGCGGTCCGCATCGGCCCACCAAGACCAGGGCGTCTCCATGCGCACCTCCCAGGAGCGCAGGTCTGTGGGGACTACGTGGTAGGTTGCGGTGATCTGTTGGTCGGGGCGCGCCTGCTCGAAGACCACGGCTGGGGCGAGGCGCAGGCGGGTGGTGCCGGCGTGGTCGCGCAGCTCGATGGCGCCGGTGGTGCTGAAGGCGCCGCTCTGTTGAACGCCCTCGGCCCAAAGCTGGCCGCCGGGGGGCAGCTCCAGCCGGGCGCGCAACACCAAACGGGCGCCCACGCCGGGCGCTTGGTCTGCGAATGACCGGGGGAGGGTGGGAAGCTGGGCAAAGAGGACGTTATGCTCGGCCTCGCCTGGCCCGGCGGTCACTTCATCAGACAGCTCCGGCAGCGTCCAGCTTCCGGCATAGACGACGGTACGGCCATCGGCGGCCAGCGTGGCGTTGGTAGACTGGGCGGGCTTCGCCAGCACCGCCTCGCGGGTCTCGTCGGCCAGCAGCAGCGCCTGGGGCGTCCAGCGGGCCTGGAGCGCGCCGTGGCTCACGTCGAGCAGGGCTTGGCGTGCGCCGGTGCGAATCTGCATCAGGTTGGTCAGGTTGTCGAAGCCGTCTACCTGTTGCGTGAAGCGGGGGTCAATAGGCCGCCACTCGCCGTCTGGGTCCAGGTAGTTGACCGGGTCTGATGAGAGGACGGCGGCCCGCTCGCCGCCGTCCAGTTCCACCGTCTGCATGAAGGCGGGCAGCAGGTCGGGATCGGACGTAGAGGGGACGGGGGCAGGCGAGGTCGCCGGCTCCGCCACGGCCTGAATGGGCGCGCCTGGCTTGTCTTCCTGCTCAATTGCCAGGTCTGCCGGGTCGTCTTCCGGCGCGGGGGCCTCGCTTGGCTCAGATGAAGCAGCCGGCGCCGCCACCGCGGGCGGAGGCAGCAGGACAGGCAGCTCGGCGGGGGCTACCACCAACAGGGCGAACAAGACGCGCAGCAGCCGGTGGGCCAACCGGCCCCGAGTGTGACGCCGAGAGTGGCGCCGCGAGCGATAAAGTGACTGGATCATAGGGGCCTTCTCTCCTAGCTACCTGTTCTGCCGGAGCGTGCTTCCCGACAGGGTGGCGAACCTGATGGATTCGGCGGTCGCGCCGTCGCAATAGCAGTGGGGACGGCAAGTGGCCCCTATTCTACTCGTGTCACTCGGCGAAGAATAGCCCCCGGATAGGGACAAAAAGAGGGACAATTTTAGGCCTTTGGGTATAATGGTCGGCTATGGTCCTTCGCTCGGTGAGCTTGTATGGCTCCGCGGATATAAAAAACCGTGTGCATAGCGAGGCGATCACCAATCTTCTAACCTAGGTAGTAGGAATGAGGACGCCTGTGACAGCGGTTATCCCCGCGCAGGACTCTGCGCATCCCCCCGGCCAAGAGCGTTTACCCATTGGCTTATGTGTCTTTGGCATCTCGTACAGCGCCGGTTTCGTGGGGCGAGGCACTCCCCGCGCCCACCCCAACCCCATCGGCCCCCTGGCCTTTCTGGAGCTGGCGGCGCGGCTGAGGCTATGCTCAGTGGAGATGCCTATCGGCTATATCACCGCTGACGAGGATGAGAGGACGCTGGCCGCCTTCCGCGACCGCGCCGATGCGCTGGGGCTGCGGCTTGTCGTCGCCGGCCCCGCCATCGAGGTCGAACCGTTTCGCCGCTGCCTGGCGCTGGCCGAGCGGTTGGGCGCACAGACGGTGCGCTGTGTATTGAGCGGGGTGCTCTGCGGCGACCGCTCGCCTATGGGTGGGCTGGACGGGTGGCGCCGCCATTTGGCGGAGACGGCGGAAAAGCTGCGCCGGATCGCGCCCGAAGCCGAGGCCCGCGGCATCCGGATCGGCGTCGAGAACCACCAGGACGCCACCTCGGAGGATTTGGTCTGGCTCTGTGAGACGGTGGGCAGCCCCGCGGTCGGCGTGACGCTCGACACAGGCAACCCGCTGGCCGTGGCCGAAGACCCGGTGCGCTTTGCCGAGCGCATTCTGCCTTATCTGGTCCATGTCCACCTCAAGGACTATCGCATGGCAGCGACCCCTTCCGGCTACCGGCTGTTCCATTGCCCCATCGGCGCAGGGGTGGGGGACTTTCCCGCGCTTTTCCGGCTCTTTGCCACAAAGCCGGGGCTGCTGGCCCATATCGAGATGGCTGCCCTGGGCGAGCGCCACATTCGCATCCTGGAAGACGATTATTGGGCGGGGCACAGCCCCCGCCCGGTGACCGAGCTGCTGCCGGTGTTGCGCCTCTGGCGCACAGCGGAGACGGAGGCCGAGTGGCGCACCCCGTGGGAGATGGGCGAGGACCATACCCTCGGCGAGTGGGAGATGGCCCGCCTGGAGGAAAGCGTACGGCTGATGCAGGGCGTGCTGGGCTTGGCCCGGCCCGCCGCTGCGGCAGGATAGCGCACACGGAAGGAGACTCCATGCAAACAGCCGATCCCGACTATGTGCGCTGGCTGGTCGAGCAGTCTATGTTGCACAATGTCCAGCCCATTGCCGCCCGCTATTCGGGGCAGGGGAAGCTGTGGCAACGTCCCTATGCCGAGCCACAACCGCGCGCGGCTTCTTCCGTGGCCTCCGTTTGGTTCACCGCCTATCCCCCGTCTACCATCACCCGGCCGGGCGAGTCGGTGCTGCGCACCCTGGGCGATGAAACGCTCTGGCGCACCCTGGCCGCCATTGGCGTCCGCGCCGTCCATATTGGGCCGACCAAAATGGCCGGGGGTCTGCGCGGGCGCGAGCATACGCCCTCGGTAGACGGCAATTTCGACCGGATCAGCCTCGCCGTTGACCCACAGTTCGGCAGTGAAGAGGAGATGGTCGCCTTGAGCCGGACGGCAGCCGCCCACGGCGCGGTGGTGATTGACGACATCATTCCCGGCCACACGGGCAAAGGCGCAGACTTCCGGCTGGCTGAGTTGAACTATGGGGACTATCCGGGCATCTATCATATGGTGGAGATAGACCCGCAGGATTGGGCGCTGTTGCCGCCGGTGTCGGAGGGCGCCGACTCGGTCAACCTTTCGCCCGAGACGGTGGATCGGCTGGCGGAACGAGGCTATATCGTCGGTAGGCTCCCGCGCACCATCTTCTATGAGCCGGGCATCAAAGAGACCGACTGGAGCGCCACCGCGGTGGTGCGCGGGGTGGATGGCGTCCAGCGGCGTTGGGTGTATCTGCACTACTTCAAGGCGGGCCAGCCTACCTTGAACTGGCTGGACCCCTCGTTCGGCGCGCCTCGCCTGGTGCTGGGCGATGCGCTGCATTCGCTGGATGTGCTGGGCGCGCGCATGTTGCGGCTGGACGCCAACGGCTTTCTGGGCATTGAGCGCCGCCCCGACGGCCCCGCCTGGTCCGAAGGGCACCCGCTCTCGATCATCGCCAATCAGTTCATCGCCGGTATGGTGCGCAAGGTAGGCGGCTATAGCTTTCAGGAGCTAAACCTGACGGTGGACGACATTGCGGCCATGGCCCAAGGCGGGGCCGACCTCTCCTATGATTTCATCACCCGCCCGGCCTTCTACCATGCCCTCGTCACCGGCGACACAGAATTCCTGCGGCTCATGCTCAACACCATCCATGAATACCGGATTGACCCGGCCTCGCTGATCCATGCGCTGCAAAACCATGATGAGCTGACCCTGGAGCTGGTTCACTTCTGGACGCGCCACGCCAACGACCTATACCGCTTGGGCGGCAGCGCCTACACCGGCATAGACCTGCGCGCCGCCATCCGCGAAGTGATGTACAGCCGGTTGGCAGGCGAGGATGCGCCCTACAATCTGCCCTTTGTGACCAATGGCATCGCCTGTACGACGGCCAGCGTCATTACAGCCCTGCTTGGCATCCGAGACCTGGAGGCCATCGGCCAGGCCGAGATCGAGCAGATTCAACGCCTGCACCTGCTGCTTGCCATGTACAATGCGCTCCAGCCGGGGGTCTTTGCCCTGTCAGGATGGGACCTGGTGGGGGCGCTGCCGCTGCCGGCGGCTTCGGTGGCGGAATGGCTGGCCGACGGCGATACCCGCTGGATCAACCGAGGCGCTTATGACTTGATGGATGTGAACCCGGAGGCCGAGACCTCGGCTGCCGGCATTCCCCGTGCACGCGCCCTCTACGGCTCGCTGCCCGACCAGCTCCAGCGGGAGAATTCATTTGTGCGCCGGCTCCAGGCCATCCTGAATGTGCGCCAGCGCCATCGCATCTACGAGAGCCGCCAGCTTCTCATCCCGGAAGTATTGAGCAGAGGGCTATTGGTGATGGTCCATGAGCTGCCGGTCGGCTTGCAGGTTCAGGTCACGGCTCTGAACTTCAGCAATGAGCCGGTCGAGGAGGTGGTGCCCATCCCTGGCGCGCAGATCGGTGTGGTCTTCAATCTATTTACCGAGCAGGTGGAGGATACGCTGACCGAGACAGGCGACTTGCTGGTGCGGCTGGAGCCGTATGAAGGCAAGGCGTATCTGATCCGTGCGCGGCCATAGCGACGCCAGGTTAGCTGGCCCCCTGGCCGCCCCGTTGCCATGCGACGCTCTTGAGCAAGGGAGCATAGAGGTCGTCGTCCGGCGCGATCTGCAATGCGGCCAGCTCATCAGGGGTGGGGTCTCGATCTTGAAAGGCCACGAAGGGCAGCTCTTCCAGCAGGGCCAGGGGCGTCTGCTCCCGGCCTTCGCCCATGACCAGGACCGCGGCCGCGGCCAGGGCATCGCGCACATTGACCCGCGTCACCTGGAGCGGCCGGCCAAAGATGTCCGGCGTGCCTACCAGGTCGTTGATCGCCTGAAATCCGCTGTGGGCAATGCCGATGCCGGTGACGCCCAGGCGCAGCGGCGCGGTGGTGCTGTCGGTGATGAGCACCCCGACCCGGCGGCGGCCAAAGCGGGCAGCCAGATAGGCGCGCACCCGATTGGCGACCGCTTGCGCGTCGGCAGGCCAGAGGATAGCGTAGCCTGCGCCGTTGGACTCGTCAATGCCCGCCGAGGGGATCAGCCGGCCCTCCTTGATGGTTAGCCAGACCCGGTACTTGCTCTCGCCGGGAGGGAGGTAATAGTCTGCCTCCTGGCGGATCAGCTCGCCTTTGACATCGGCGTGGGAGCGCCCTTCGGCCTGCTCCACCTCCTCCAATTTCACCACGCGCCCTTGGCAAATGGCGACGATCTTGGAGGTGATCGCCAGCACCGTCCCCTCTTCGACCGCCGGGACATCCGGGACATACCGATCCAGGATCGCCAGCAGGTCCGTATCGGCAGGGGTGATGGCATGGGTTTTGAACGTGCGTACTCGCATAGGCAGAGGACTCGTGTCGGTAGATGTTGAAGCTTGCCAACTGAATTTCGTAGCGGCGGGCACAAGGCGAGCCATGCGCCTACCTGGGCAGGACTCCACAAGCGGCGCCTCCGCCATTGTAGCACAAGCGTGCAGCCCATCCGCGGCGCCAGACCCCTTGTAGGCGACTCTATGATATGCTACTGATGGTCTGGGTCACTTGGGCAAGTTGCGCCGGCGCGGGAAGGTGGGTTGGAGAAGGATGTGATGCGGCTTGTTTTTCTCATGCCTATCGGCATTGAGCGGCCCTCCGGTCGCCGCTACTTCAATATCGCCCGCGAGCTGGTGCGTCGCGGCCATCAGGTGCGGCTCCTGGCCCTCCACCCGGACCTGGCGAGCGCGCCCTGGCGCCGGCTGGTGTGTGAGGGTGTCGAGGTCTGGTACGTGGGCCAGATGCATGTGCGTAAGGCCGGCAGCCGAGTCGAGCGATTTGGTCCGCTGGCGCTGCTGCGGGTGCTCATCGCCGCCGTCTTGGGCTTTGTCTGGGGGGTGCTGCGCTCGCCTGCCGATATCTACCATTTGGGCAAACCGCAGCCGCTTAACGGGCTGGCCGCCTTGATCGCCGTGGTAGGGCTACGTCGCCGGCCCTTATATCTCGACTGTGACGACGACGAGGTCTATAGCAACCGCTTCACCGCGCCCTGGCAGGCCGCGCTCTTTGGCTTCTGGCAGTGGCTGCTGCCCCGGCTGGCGCGCGGCGTCACGGCTAATACACGCTACTTGGCCGACCGGCTGCAAGCCGGCGGCGCGCGGCGGGTGGTCCATGTCCCGAATGGCGTAGACCTGGCCCGGCTCGCCAACCCGGACCCAGCGCTGCTGGACGGGTTGCGGGCCGCGCTGAGACTGGAGGGACGGCAAGTGATCGCCTATGTCGGCGCGCTGGCGCTGCACAACCATCCGGTGGACCTGTTGCTCCACGCCTTTACCGAGGTCGCTGCGGCTTGTCCCCGTGCGGTGTTGCTGCTGGTGGGGGGCGGCGAGGACTTGCCGGCGTTGCGCCGTTGGAGCGAGGCGCACGGGTTGGCCGGGCGAGTGCTCTTTACCGGGCAGGTGGAGCACCCGCTGGCCGTCCATCTCCTGGCGCTGGCCCAGGTGAGCGTGGACCCGGTGCGCGATGACCCGGTGGCTCGCGCCCGCTCGCCGCTCAAGCTCTTGGAGAGCCTGGCGTTGGGCGCGCCGGTGGTGACAGGGGATGTCGGCGACCGCCGTCTGCTGCTGGATGGCGGGCGGGCGGGCTTGCTGGTGGAGCCGGGCAGCGCCCCGGCCTTGGCTGCCGCCATTCGCCGGCTGTTGGACGACCCCGCCGAGCGCGCCCGGCTGGCCGCCCAGGCCCGCCGGCATGTCCAGGCATACGATTGGGCGCGGCTGGCCGCGCGCTGGGAGACGGTCTACTGGTAAGCGATACGGGCGCCATGTGGCTGAACAAGGCGCTACGCGCCGCGACCACCCTGCGCCGCACGTTGGGCGACTCCTGGGCCGTCGCTCTGGGGCTAATGGCCCATTATCTCTTTACCGCCCTGACCCTGATCGCGCTGGCGCGGCGGCTGACGCCCGACGAGTACGGCCAGTATGTGGCAAGCGTGGCGCTGGCGAGTTTCCTGGTCGCGCTGCCTAACTATGGGCTGGATACCTGGCTGCTTGGCCGAGGGGGCGACCAGGCCGGCGCGGTGGCTGCCCTTTGGCGCAAGGCGCTGGCGCTGCGGGCGGCGCTGCTGATGGCCTGGGCAGCAGGCATGGCGTTGCTGGCAATACGCTTGCCGCCGGAGACCTACCCGCGTCCCGTTTTCGCGGGCATTGTGGCGGGGACCGCGCTGGAGAGCCTGGCGCTGTTGACCCTGACCGCGCTGCGCGCCATGCAAGCCCATCGTCGCGTCGCCCTGATCCAGGCGATATGGGCCGCGCTGGCGCTGGGGACGGCGCTGCTGTTGCCGCTGGCGCCGGGACGGCTGGCGCTCTTTACAACCGTGCGCGCCATCCTGGCCGGCGGCGTGGCCCTGTGGCTGGCCCTGGCGATGGCGCGACGGCCCGCCGCGACGGGCCTATCCCTGAGCATGGGCGACCTGTTGCGGCAGGGGCAGTCCTTCCTGCTCTCCGATGCGGCGGCGCTGGTCTACATGCGGGCCGATCTGGTGCTGGTGGGGCTGCTGCTCGGCCCGGCGGGCGCAAGTATCTATGGCCCTGCGCTCAGTGTGCTCAACGTGGCGTTGATCGTCCCCACCTCGCTGTTTTACACCGCCGTGCCCAGCCTGGCCCAAGCCTTTGTCCGGGACGCTACCTCTCCCGGCGCCCATTCCTTTGGCGCGCAGGCGCGGCGACAGCTTGCCCTCCAGACCGGTCTGGGCGTTGTAATCGGGCTGGGGCTGTGGGGCGCTGCGCCGGTGTTGGTCTGGCTCTATGGCCCGGCGTTTGTCGCCACGGTGGGGGTGTTGCGGCTGCTCGCGCCGATTGGGCTACTACGCAGCTTAAACTATGCGTTGGCCGCCCAGTTGATTGCCCGCCAGCGCCAGGCGCGCCGCACGCTCACCCAGATGGCTGTGGCCGTCTTTGCGGTCGTGGGAAACCTGCTGGTCATTCCCGAGTGGGGAGTAGCGGGCGCTGCCTTTATCTTTGTGGCCGGGGAAACCTTGCTCTGTCTTGGATACTTTCTGAACAACCGGACCTACTGAATAACCGGACCTATTGAACAGCCCAAGATAGCCATCAACGGTATGCAAATTCTGATCGTCAATGTACATTCGGCCCACAATGCCGGCGACGACGGCATCCTGCGCGCCACGTTGGCAGACCTGCGCCAGGCATTTCCGCAGGCAACGCTGACGATTGCCGCCAATGACCCGGCCAGCTATCGCGGCCACATTCCGGCTGCGGTTGTCGGCGCCCTCGCCCTCCACTTTGGGGACCCGGCGCTCGGCAAGTGGCGGCGCAAGTTCGGGCTAGGGATGCTGATGCTGCCGCTCATGGCGTTGGCTGCCCTGCTCTACCGGATCACCGGCGTCCGTCTTGTATGGGGAGGGACGGTGTTGCGAGAGACGCTTCGCGCTTATTATCAAGCGGATCTGGTATTGAGCTGTGGGGGGGGCTATCTCTTTGCGTCTCGCCCCCTCAGCCCTGCCTATCTCACTCGCTTGCTGGCGATTGGATGGGCTTTGGCCTTGGGAAAGCGCGTCGTCATGCTGCCCCAGTCCCTTGGCCCCATTCAGGGAGGGCTGCAACAGCAACTAGCTCGCTTTGTGCTGAATCGAGTGGATGCGCTGATCGTGCGGGAGAGCCGCGCCCTCGACTACGCAACCCAAATCCTGCAGTTGCGCTGTCCGGTCAGTTGCCTGCCAGACCTGGCGTTCCGGTTGCAGCCGGCTCCCCCGCTGGCGTTGCCGAGAACGGTCCGGGTGGGGATTGTGCCTATGGACTGGGGGGCGCAGCAGCCGGGCTTTACGGCCCAGACCCGGTATGAAACCGCCTTGGTCGAGCTGGCCGTGCAACTCTATCGGGAGCATGGCATCTCCATCTATCTGATCTGCCAATGCACCGGCCCAAGCCCAGAACAGGATGATCGACGCGTCGCCCGGCGTCTTCACACTCGACTGGCCGAAGCCGGGGCGCCGGCCACGGTGTTGGCTGATTTTCCTGACGCCTACGCCCTCTCGGCTGCCTACGCCGCGATGGACTGTGTGGTCACGACCCGGATGCATGGGGGCATCTTGACTTTGATCAGCCATACGCCCGTCATCGTACTGGGCTATCAACCCAAATCGGCCGGTATTATGCAGATGCTAGGGTTAAGCGAGTTCTACCTACCGATAGAAGAGGCGAACGGGCCGGCATTGGCGGCGCGTGTCCATACCGTGATCGCGAATCCGGCCCCGGTGCGCAGCCGCATTGTGCAGGCAGTGGCGCAGACCCAGGCCCAGTTGGCGGGATGGCCGGCCCGGCTGGCGCCGCCAGGCGAGCAACGATGACAGACCCTGTGCGCGTGCTCCAACTGGTGGCCGGCCTCGACATTGGGCGCAGCGTCGGGGGGGCCGAGCTATTTGCCCTGCGCCTGGCCCAACTGGTCCACAGCGACCGGCGCAGATCGGCGGTCTTTGTCTTTTGGCGGCGCGAGACCGAGATCGAGGCCCAGTGGTTGGCGCAACTCGCAGCGGCGCAGATCCCAGTCTATGGCCTGGCAGCGCCCACCGGCAGGCTGCCGCTGGACCTGGCGCGGGTAGCCAGGGCGTTATGGGCCTGTGTAGACCACTTTCGCCCCCAGATTCTCAACTCCCACTCTGAGCGAGGCGACTTGCTCAACCTATTGGTCAAGGCGCTGCACCCTACCCACCCGCGCAGCGTCCAGACCGTCCATCTTGACCGCCAATGGGGAACGCAACCGGCCTTTGGGCTGCTCTTCAACCATCTGCTGGCGCCGCTGGGCTTTGACCGCCAGGTGGCGGTGGCGCGCACCATCCAGACCATGCTTGATGCGCGGCCATTGCCTCGGCTCTTGGGCAAGCGGGCGCAGCTCTTCTACAACGGCATTGACCGATCCCGCTTTGTAGACGCGGCGCAACTAGACGCGCAGGATGCGGCGGCTGTCCACTGTCCGGCGCGCGTGGGGGTGGTGGGGCGTTTGGCCGAGCAAAAGGGACATATTTACTTGTTGCGGGCGCTGGCGTTGGTGAACCAAGTGCTGCCGGTGGACGCAGTGGTGATTGGCGGGGGACCGCTGGCGGAGCCGCTGGCCGCAGCGGCCACACAGCTCGGCATCGGCGAGCGCGTCCACTGGTTGGGCCGCCGCGATGATGTGCCGGCGCTGCTGGCTTCGCTCGATCTGCTTGTCTCTTCGTCCTTGTGGGAAGGATTTCCCACGGTCTTGCTGGAGGCAATGGCCGCAGGCATTCCGGTCATCGCCACCGATGTATCGGGCAGCCGGGAGCTGGTGCAGACGGGCGAGACGGGGGTGCTGGTCCCACCGGGCCAGCCGGAGCCGCTGGCCGCGGCCATGATCGCCCTGCTGACCAACCGCCCCGCTGCTCGCCACAT
>DATLZJ010000137.1:0-5283 GCA_035574055.1 Caldilineaceae bacterium | reverse complement strand
GTGGGCTGTGCGGCTGGCCGCGCTCCGGTCGGCCAGCGAAGGAGGTTGACCCGTTCAAGCGGCAGGCGAGATCGCGTGACCGCATATAGGTGCAGAAGATTTGTTTGCAGAAGGAGATCCTCGAGCATGGCTCATATTTTTGTTCCGACGGTCGTCGAGGGCGGCCAGCACTTCGAGCGATCCTATGACATCTATAGCCTGCTCTTGAAACACCGGGTGGTCTTTTTGAACACGCCGGTGACCCAGGAAAGCGCCAATGTCGTCGTCGCCCAGTTGCTCTTCCTGGCAAGCGACAGCGCCGAGGAGCCTATCCATTTCTACATCAGCAGCCCCGGCGGGGACATGTACAGCGGCTTTGCCATCTATGATGCCATGCAGATGATCGAGCCGCCGGTCTACACCTATGCGGTGGGCCTGACGGCCAGCATGGGCACGGTGCTGCTGGCGGCGGGCGCCAGGGGCCGCCGCTATGCCCTGCCCCACGCTACCATTCACCTGCACCCGGCGACCAGCGGCGCCCAGGGTTATACCGAGGATGTGCGCATCGCCTTTCGCGAGCAGGAGCGGGTGCAGACACAGGTTTTCCATCTCCTGAGCAAGCATACCGGCCACCCCTGGCAGGAGATCGAGCGGGACTTCGAGCGCGACCGCTGGATGCACGCGGTGGCGGCCAGGGAGTACGGGCTGATTGACCATATCTTGGGCGACAGCAGTGACGTGGTCGTGCGGTTGAACCAGGGCGAGATCGAACTGGCCGGCGCGCCCACCAAGCCTTCGCGCAACGGCGCCTCGGGATAAAGAGCAAGGTAAGGCTGCCCCTGGCGGCAACTTCGTATCCCTTCGTGTCGCACCCTGTACCCGGCAGCGGTATCGGGATAGCTGGCCCACGGCGATGCTTTGCCCCATCATGGCTCTTGTACGCGCCGTAGATGCGTGCGGTAGCCTGAATGTGCTTTGACCCAAAGGGGGAACGATGCCAGACATGAAGACCGAGATGCCGCGCCGCAACCCGGACGATGAGATGTCCGGGATTCAGGCCGGGGGACTTCCCGGCAACCAGGCCGGCGGCGACTGGGAGGGCGACCAGCCCAATGTCGAGGTCATTGAGCGCCATTTGGTCGGTATCGAGTATCCGATCCGCCGCGATGACCTGGTCCAGCATATCCGCTGGCAGAAGGCGCCGCTGCAGATCGTCTACTTTGTCGAGCAATTGCCCAACCAGGAGTACAGAAGCGCCGAAGAGATTGGCCAGGCGCTCCGGCAGATTGCGTAATTGCTCTTGGGACTGAGAGGCGGATCGTTGAGCAGGAGGCTCCTTGGATAACTATGGTGGATAACTATGGCGAGTCGTCGGACCGCACTCCCACCGACGACATCACTGAGCGAGTTGAAGACGAGGATATTGGAGCAGAGGGCGGCCCCTTGGGCACAGTCGGCGGGCCGGATGCGGTCACAGGCGGCGCTTGGGGCGCCCATGAGCCAGTGCTGGCCGATCTGGAGCTATACCTGGAAGGGATCAACTATCCGGTGAGCAAGGACGACCTTGTCCGCCATCTCCGCCGACAGGAGACGCCGCCTTCGATGGTCACGATTGTGGAGCAGCTTCCGGCGCAGGAGTTCCAAAGCGCTGCCGCTATCAGCCGCGCGCTGGATAGGGCGCCCTAGCCCGTTCCGGTTGGCAAGCAGAGCGTATTGTAGACGCCCGGCCTATTGACCGGGCGTCTATCGCGTCTAGGGCCTGTGCTTGAGAGTGACCTGTTCCTGATGGTGAACCGGATAGCAAGCAGGGCCGGGCGCCGGTCCTAGTCTGTGATCCGCGCGACTCGCCTTGGGTGAGGCATCGGCTATAATGAATTGGATAGGGGGCGCCGGCTCGCTATGCCGCGCCTCTCACACGCAGGATCAGGAGCAGATCATGAGCGTTCAACTTCCGCCTGCCGATACTGCCTGGCACACCTTACCCATTGACCAGGCGTTAAGCCTGCTCCAGACAGATGCAGCCGAAGGGTTGAGCAACGACGAGGCGCAGCGCCGTCTGGCGCAAGTCGGCCCAAACGAGTTGGTGGAGCAGGGGGGCGTCAGCCCGTGGCAGATCCTCTGGAGCCAGCTTACCTCGATCATGGTGGTGGTGCTGATCATCGCCGGCCTGATCGCCGCCTTTTTGGGCGACCTGGAAGACACCATCGTGATCTTTGCGCTGGTAGTGATCAACAGCGCCATCGGCTTTTACCAGGAATACAACGCCGAGCGGGCCATGGCTGCGCTCAAAGAGATGGCCGTGCCTTCGGTGCGCGTCCGGCGCGAGGGTGTGGTCCGTGAGATACCGGCGCCGCAGTTGGCGCCGGGCGATATTGTGCTGTTGGAGGCAGGCAACCGGGCGCCGGCCGATGGGCGGCTGGTGAGCAGCGCAGGCTTGCAGGTCCAGGAAGCGGCGCTGACCGGCGAATCGGCGCCCGTCGCCAAGCTGGAGACTCCCCTGGAGCAGGAGGATATCGCCCTGGGCGACCGGCGCAACATGGTCTATATGGGCACTGAAGTGACCACGGGCCGGGGCGAGTTCGTGGTGACGGCCACGGGCATGGCGACCGAGCTGGGCAAGATCGCCAACCTGATCCAGAGCGTGGAGGATGAGCAGACGCCCCTCCAACGGCGGCTGGACCAGTTGGGCAAGCAATTGGCGGCGCTGGCGCTGGTCATTGTGGTGATCGTCTTTGCAATGGGCTATTTCCGCGGGGACCCGTTGCAGGTGCTGTTGCTGACGGCCATCAGCCTGGCGGTCGCGGCCGTTCCCGAAGGGTTGCCGGCGACGGTGACCATTGCCCTCTCGCTGGGCGCGCAGCGCATGCTTCAACGCCGCGCGCTGATCCGCAAACTGCCGGCGGTCGAGACCCTTGGCTCGGTCACTACCATCTGCTCGGACAAGACGGGCACCCTGACCGAAAATCGCATGACCGTCACCGTACTGGATATTGCCGGCAACCAACTGGAGCTCCATGGCGCAGAGGCGCTGCCTATTCCCAACCTGCACGATGAGCCGGCGCTGGCCTTCCTGCTGGCCGGCGGCGCGCTCTGCAACGACGCCAAGCCCCAGCGGGCGCACGCCGAAAGCCCAGCTGAAATCCTGGGCGACCCGACCGAAGTAGCCCTGGTGGTGGCGAGCAACCGCCAGGGCATGCACAAGAGTGAGCTGGACCGGCTCTTCCCGCGCGTGGCCGAGGCGCCTTTCGACTCAAAACGCAAACGCATGACGACGCTGCACCGCCGTCCCAAGGAGATTCGTCCTGGACAGACGGAGTCCGAGCAGGTCTATGAACTGGTCAAGGACTTCGCGGTGGCCGGCCCTTCGTCCTACATTGCCTTTACCAAGGGCGCGGTGGATGGGTTGCTGGAGATCGCCGCCGGCGCTTGGATGGACGACCGGATCGTGCCGCTCGACGAGGGCCTCTGCACCCGCATCCTCGACGCCAATGCCGCGCTCGCCCGCAAGGGGCTGCGGGTGCTAGGGGTCGGCTTTCGTTTGCTGGACGAGGCGCCGCCAGCGTGGAACGGCCTAGAGGATGCGCTGGAGCGGGAGATCGTGCTGGTGGGCATGGTGGGCATGATGGACCCGGCCCGCCCGGAGGCGCGCGAGGCCGTCCAGACCTGTAAAGAGGCCGGCATCCATGTCAAGATGATCACCGGCGACCATCCGGCGACCGCAGCGGCCATCGCCCGCGAGCTAGGCATTGACGAGGATGGGCGGGCCGTCACCGGTCAAGAACTGGACCGTATGTCCGACTCCCAGTTGAGCGAGTCGCTGAAGCAGGCGGCGGTCTTTGCGCGTGTGGCGCCGGAGCACAAGCTACGCATCGTCAAGGCGCTCCAGGCGCAAGGCGAGATCGTGGCGATGACCGGCGACGGCGTGAACGACGCGCCGGCCCTTAAGCAGGCAGAGATCGGCGTGGCGATGGGCATCACCGGCACCGATGTCTCCAAAGAGGCCGCCGATATGGTGCTGCTGGACGACAACTTCGCCACCATTGTGGCGGCGGTGCGCGAGGGGCGCGTTGTCTACGCCAATATCCGCAAGTTCATCCGCTACCTGCTGACGGGCAATGTGGGTGAGATTTTCGTGATGCTCATCAGCCCGCTCTTGGGGATGCCCTTGGCCCTACTCCCGCTGCAAATCCTCTGGATCAACTTGCTCACTGATGGGCTACCGGCGTTGGCGCTTGGGGTGGAGCCGGCGGAGCGTGATGTCATGCGCCAGCCGCCTCGCTCGCCGACCGAGAGCATTCTGGGTCGCGGCATGGGCTGGCAGATCGGCCTCAGCGGCGCGCTGTTGGGGCTGCTGTCGCTCATTGTAGGCTTTTGGGCCTGGCGCCAGAATAACCCCGACTGGCAGACCATGGTCTTTACCACGCTGACCTTCGGCCAGATGGCGGCGGTGCTCTCGTTGCGCTCGGACAGCGAATCTGTTTTCCGCCTGGGCGTTCGCCGGAACCCGTGGCTCCTGGCCGCCGTGGCGCTGACGGTCGTCCTGCAATTGGCCGTTACCTATGTGCCCTTCCTCCAGCGGCTCTTTGAGACTCGGCCCCTGTCGGTCAATGAGCTGCTGCTCTGCATCGCTCTGGGTCTGATCATGCTGGTGGGTGTCGAGATCGAAAAGACGCTGTTCAAGCGGGCCGAGGACCATGCCCACCATCCCCCCGCCGCGGCCATCCCTCGAGGATTATCCTGAGTGAGACCCAGCCGGACCGCCTTAACGTTGATGGAGGTAGCCTACCGTGTCCCAGATGTTGCCTGAGCCGCAGCCAACCATTGTTACATTGACCATGAATCCGGCGCTGGACAAAAGCACGCAGGTTCAGCGGGTTGTGCCGGAGGAGAAGCTGCGCTGTGATGCGCTGACGGCGGAACCCGGCGGCGGGGGCGTCAACGTTTCGCGGGTGATTCATGCGCTGGGCGGCCGGTCGTTGCTGGTCTACCTGGTGGGCGGGTTGACAGGACAGGCGCTGGCGCAGTTGCTCCAGGCCGAAGGGCTGCACACCCAGCCCATCCCCATCGCCGGCAGCACGCGCGAGAGCTTTACGGTGTTGGAGGAGGTCAGCCTCTGCCAGTATCGTTTCAACATGCCAGGGCCGGTCTTGGCCGAGGCTGAGTGGCAGAATGCACTGGAGACGGTGGCCGGAATTGCTCCCCGGCCCGCCTATCTAGTCGCTAGCGGCAGCCTGCCGCCGGGCGCGCCCAGCGACTTTTATGTGCGTCTGGCCGCTTGCTTTGCCGGGAGCGAAACAAAGGTGG
>DATLZJ010000136.1:0-9490 GCA_035574055.1 Caldilineaceae bacterium | reverse complement strand
GCCCAGATTCAGGACATTATGGACAAGCCGCGCCCGTAGGCGCTCGTCAGGTTCTCCGGCGGGTGGCTGCCGGCCGGCAGCCACCCGCGCTTCGTTTGAGAGGATGGTATCATGGCAAGAAGCTGGTTAGGGTCGCCCCTCCAACGCCGAGAGGCCATCGAAGGCTATCTGTGGATTTCCCCATGGATCATTGGCTTTATCGTCTTTTCGCTTGGCCCCATCATTGCCTCCCTTTACCTGAGCTTCACCGAATACAAAATCGCCGGCGACGCCCAATGGATCGGCCTGGCAAATTACGAGCAAGCTCTTTTCAACGACAAGCTCTTCTGGCCTTCGCTTGGGCGCACGGCCTACTACTCCATTGCCACGGTGATCTTGGGCACAGTGCTCTCGCTGCTGGCGGCCATGCTGCTCAACCAGAACATCCGCTGGCGCTCCATCTTCCGGGCGCTCTATTACCTGCCCTCGCTGACGCCGGTCGTCTCGATGGCGATCCTCTGGATGTGGCTGCTCCAGCCGGAGATCGGGCTGGTCAATTACCTGCTGGGGCAGGTGGGCATTGATGGGCCGGGCTGGCTGACCAGCCGCCAGTGGGCTATCCCCTCGCTGATCATGATCTCGCTCTGGTCAAGCATCGGCGGCGGGCGCATGATCATCTTTCTGGCTGGGTTGCAAGGGGTGCCCAAGGAGATGCATGAGTCCGCCGAGATTGACGGCGCCAATGCCGTGCAGCGCTTCTTCAGCATCACCCTGCCCATGATCTCGCCGGTGATCCTCTTCAACCTCATCTTGGGCGTCATCGGCAGCTTTGGCGTCTTTTCATTGGCCTACGTCGCCACCGACGGCGGCCCCAATTATGCCACCTGGTTTTACATGCTCCATCTCTATTACAACGCCTTTAGCTACTTCCAGATGGGCTATGCCTCGGCGTTGGCCTGGATCTTCTTCCTGATCATCTTTGTCCTGTCCTATATTCAGATCAAGCTGTCCAACCGCTGGGTCTATTACGAGTTCTCCTAGAGTCTGCTGAAGGAAGAAGCCATGGCCACCACCCAACCCACCACACCCGCGGTGCTCTCGCCGCGACCGGCGAAGGCACAGGGCAGCAGCCGCTATATCTTCCTACGCCAGCTTGGGACCTTCGCCCTCTATACCCTTGCCATTGTGACGGCGCTGCTCTTCAGCCTTCCCTTCTTCTGGACCATCTCCAGCTCGCTAAAGCCTATTACCGAGATCTATGTCTTTCCGCCGACGCCCTGGCCGTCGGAGCCGCGTTGGGCCAACTACCGGGATGTCTTTACCATCGCGCCCTTTGCCCGCTTTATCTGGAATACCGTCGTCATCACCGCATTGGCGATGCTCGGCCAGATTTTGTCGGCGGCGGCGGTCGCGTATGGCTTTAGCCGCTTTCGCTTTCCGGGCCGCGACGCGCTCTTCTTCGTGGTCTTGAGCACCATGATGCTGCCCTGGCAAGTGACCATTGTGCCGACCTTTCTCCTGTTCCGCTACCTGGGCTGGATCAACACCTTCCTGCCCCTGATCGTGCCGTCGTTCTTTGGCGGCGGCGCGTTCTTCATCTTTCTGTTACGCCAATTCTTCATGACCATCCCGCGCGACCTGGATGAAGCCGCCAAGCTGGATGGCGCCTCGTCGGTGCGCATTTTCTGGAACATCATCCTGCCGCTCTCCAAGCCGGCGCTGGCAACGGTAGCGATCTTCTCCTTTATCGAGCATTGGAATGAGTTTATTGCGCCGCTGATCTTCCTGAACTCGCCGGAGAAGTTCACCGTCTCCATCGGCCTGCGCTACTTTGTCTCCAATCCCTTTGAGAGCGACGAGCCGCGCGAGGCGATCCTGATGGCGGCCTCGATCATTGTGGCGTTGCCGCCCCTGCTTCTCTTCTTCACCGCCCAGAAATACTTCGTGCGCGGGATTGTCACCACCGGTCTCAAAGGATAAAAGGCGATGAAGATCACAAAGATTGATACCTATCTGGTCAATCTCGGCCATCGCAACATCCCCTATGTCAAAGTCCATACCGACGAAGGCATCTACGGCATCGGCGAGGCCTACTCCTGCGGGCCTGACAAGGCGACCGCTGAGGTGATCCATGACTTTGAGGAATGGCTGGTGGGTCGCGACCCGCGCGATATTGAGGGGCTGTGGCATTTGATGTACGCCGGCTCCCGTTTCCCCGGCGGCTCGGTGGTCAACGCCGCCATCAGCGGCATCGAGCACGCGTTGTGGGATATCGCCGGCAAGGCGGCCAATCTCCCCGTCTACCGGCTCTTGGGCGGCAAATGCCGCGACAAGGTGAGGGTCTACCAGTCGCCCCGCGGCAGCACCCCTGAGGAGATCGCCGACAACGCGGTGAAGCTTATCGAGAAGTACGGCTATACGGCTATCAAGATGGGGCCGCTGCCCGGCAACTGGCAGGCCATGCCCTGGAACCAGGCGCTGCGCGAGGCCGAGAAGCGGGTGGCGGCGGTGCGCGAGGCCGTGGGGCCGGATATTGACATCGGGCTGGACCCCCACGCCCGCCTCTTCGAGGTGAGCCGCGCCATGGAGCTTTGCCAGGTGGTCGCGCCCTTCCGTCCCATGTTTGTCGAGGAGCCGCTGCGCCCGGAGAACTATGAGGCGCTGGCGAAGCTGGCCGAGTCGGTCCGTGTGCCGCTGGCGACGGGCGAGATGCTGTATACCCGCTACGAATTCCGCGACCTGATCGCCACCCAGGCGGTCAACATCATCCAGCCCGATATCTGTCTCACCGGCGGGCTGTGGGAGATGAAGAAGATCGCGGCCATGGCCGAGGCCAGCTATATGTCTGTGGCCCCCCACAACCCGTGCGGGCCGGTCGCCACCGCGGTCAACGTCCACTTTGCCGCCAGCACGACCAACTTCCTGATCCTAGAGTATCACGCCGACGACGAGGGGCCGCGGCGGGAACTGGTGGATGAGCCGGTGAGGCTGGTGGACGGCTATCTGGAGCTGCCCGACAAGCCGGGGTTGGGCATTGACCTCAACATGGATGCGGTGGAGCGCTATCCCTTCCGGAGCTGGCATCGTCCCTTCCCCCTCCGCCCGGACGGGTCGCTGTCGTATCAGTAGGACCATAGACCAAGATAGTCGCCTGTTGGCCGAAGAGGCTGATCTCCAGCCGGTCGGCCAGGCGCATGGCCGGTAGCTCGACAAGTTGGGGGAGGGTGGTCAGGAGCGCCAGACTCCCCCGGCGGTCGAGCACGCGCTGCATCTCCAAACAGACCTCTTGATAAAATTGCGCCTGGTCCGCCTCGATCTCGATCTGGCGGCCCCAAGGCAGGTTGGTTACAACCCGGTCAACCGCAGCCGCCTCTAGCGGCAGGCGGCGCGCATCCCACCGTTGCACGTCAATCTCGACTCCTGCGGCCTGGGCGTTGGCGGTCGCGGCGGCCAACGCCGCCTGCGCGAGGTCTCCCCCCTGGGCGTGTGCGCCCAACAGCGCCGCCTCGATCAGGATCGTCCCCGCGCCACAGAAGGGGTCAAGTACGCGCTCTCCGGCCCGGACGCCGGCCAGCCGCAACAGCGCCGCCGCGACCGGCGGCTTGAGCGATCCGGGTACATGTGCGACCTTATAGGCTCGCCGGGAAAGCGGGCGCTCCCCTAGCCGCATCCCGACAAAGACATGCTCATGCTCCATAAAGAGCCGGATGTTGATCTCGCTCTCCTGGTCGCCGGCCTGGTAGCGCCAGCCGGAGATGGCTTCGACGCCCGCCGCCACCGCGCCTTTGATTTCATCCACCGTGTAGTTGCGGCGACCGACAAAGTTGGCCGAGACGGAAAAGGTGGGGTGCGCGCTCAGGGGGGCGACTTGGGAGCGGATGCCGGCTGCCGGCCACAGGTCGAGGTCCAGGCTCAATTGATGCAGCGTCGCCAGGGCCGCGCGCTGGTGGCTGATGCCGTGCCACTCGGCCAGGTGGATAAAGAGGTCGTCCACCGTGCGCAGCGCCAGCGCCTGCTCCAGGGGGCCGCTGTAGCGTGCGGCAATGCGCCGGTAGCCCACCTGGTCCACCTGCCAGCCAGGGAGATTTGCCATTTCCGCGGCGCTGACCTGCTCCAGCCCGCGGGTCGTGATCGCAAAGAGGGGGATCATCAGGCTCCGCTATAGCGAGACGTGCAAAAGCAGTGTTCCATGAGTAGCGTAGGTGCGGCATCCTGCCGCACAGGCATGGTATGCCGGAGCGTGCGCTAGGATAGCGCACCTACTGTTGCGGAGGTATGGCTGATCCGTACACTAACAGAAACCCCTTGCGTAGCCAGCCGGGGCGCAGTTGAAGCCGCCGAACCGGAGGGCGATCCCGGCCCGACATAAGACTAGGCTGCTGCCGCTCGCATTGGGTCAATCTCGCCCCCCAGCCCTGGCAGCGCCGGGTTGGCTGTGTACAGCCGGGCCAGGCTTTCCCGCGTCGCCGCCGGCTTGGCGCCGTAGCCCAGGTCCACGAAAAAGGCGCGGGCAAAGGGACCCTGCGCCTGTTGCACTATGGGCGCGCCAATCGCGGCATCACCTCCCTGGCGAACAGCTCCAGCCCCTCGGTGCGCGGGAAGTCCAGCATCCGCACGATCAAGTACTCCACGCCCAGGTCGAGAAAGGGTTGGAGCTGGGCCGCGACCTGATCCGGCGCGCCGACGATGGGGTGGTTGTCGTAGGGCGACTCGGCGGCAATGCGCTTGGCCTCGGCCTCGCTCTCGGCCACAGCCACAGCCTCAGCAGACCAGGTCTTGAGAATCGCGTTGAAGTCGCGGCCCACGGTTTCACAGTGGCCGCGCAGCACCTCCAGCTTATGGGCGTAGGTCTCCAACGAGCCGCCGGACAGGTTCCACCAGTCGGCGTATTTTGCCACCACCCGCAGGGTCAACTGTTCGCCGCCCCCGCCGATGAGGATGGGCGGGAGCGGGTCGGGCTTGGGTTCGCAGATGGCGTCTTCGATATGATAGTACTTGCCGTGGAAGGTTGCCCGCCCTTGGGTCCAGAGCAGCTTGACGATCTGCACGGCCTCCTCCAACTGGGCAATGCGCACCGCGGGCGAGGGGAAGTCATAGCCGTACTGGCGGTATTCCCGCTCCAGCCAGCCGGCGCCGATGCCGAAGAGCAGCCGTCCTCGGCTGAGCAATTGCAGGGTGGCGGCGGTCTTCGCCAGGAGCGCCGGGTTGCGATAGGACTGGCAAAAGACGCTGCTGCCGATCTTGATGCGCGGGAAGGCCCCGGCCAGGTAGGCCATGGTCGAGACGCCCTCCAGGTAGGGGGTTTCCGGCGCCTGCCAGTTGGCCCAGGGCACAAAGTGGTCGTCCATCCAGATCGAGTCAACGTCATCCTGGATGCGTTCTAGGGCGTTGGCGATCTGGTCCACAAACTGGGGGCCGCTGCTGCCGTCCACCGGAAAGGAGGGCAGGTGCCAGCCGAATTTCAAGTCGCCCATCGGATGCTCCTCCATTATGAGGCTACGATTTGGCGCGCCGAGGGCCGGTCGGCAGGAGTCCGGTCCAGCACCCCGGCCAGATCAACGCCGAATGTCCAGGCTGCGCTGGCGGTCATCGCTTGCAGCCTGGCCTCGTCGATCTCCAGCCCCAACCCCGGCCCATCGGGGACAATCAGATGGCTCTGCTCATAGCGAACCGGCTCTTTGACCACATCGGCGGTGTAGAGCTGCGGGCCGGTGTTGTCGCCGGGGTAGTCGAGGAGCCGGGCGGCCGCGGCCAGGTGAGCAACGGCGGCGGTGCCCAGGTTTAGCTCCTGGGTCGTACCGATCAAGACGCTGGCCCGCGCCGCCTCGGCCAGCGCGATCAGCCGCAGGCTCGCCCGTAACCCGCCCAGCAGATAGGGCGAGACATTGAGAATGTCCACCGCGCCTGCATTGAGCAACTGCCAGCCGTGGTGGAGGTTGAGCACATGCTCGGAGACAGGGCGCTTGCAGCGCCGCCGGAACTGGGCCAACCCCTCAAGATCATTGCGCGGGGCCGGGCTTTCCACCAACATAAAGTCGCACAGCTCCTGGTAACGCTCGACGGCCATGATCGCTCGCCGCCAGTCCAGCAGGTTAGAGAAGTCCAACGACTTGATCTCCACCTGGCCGCCATAGCGGTCGGTGAACTGGGATAGGAACAGCTCATCGGCCTCGCGATTGGCGCCTACATAGACGCGGATCAGGTCGAAGCCCTGGGCCAGCTTTTCGCCCACCCGCTGCAAGTTGCCCGGCACCTCCTCCACCGAGCGCATCCGAAAGATAGGATAACAGACGCGCATCCGGTCGCGCAGCTTGCCGCCCAGCAGGTGATAGACCGGCACGCCCTCGGCGCGGCCGTTCAGGTCATGGAGGGCCAGGTCAATCCCCTGGCGCACTAGGCCGGAGCGGGAGTACATGTGGCCTTCGTCGGGGAAGAAGCGGATCAGGTCATCCTCGATCTTAGCCAGGTTGCGCCCATCTCGCCCACGCAGCAGCTCGTTGAGCATCCGCTCCAGCTCAGGGATGTCGAACTGGTACATGGGTACATGGGAGAGGTCGCTCATCTCGCCCCAGCCCACGTGGCTGTCGCCCGCCTCGATCTTGACGATCACATGTTGATTGGCAATCCCCGTCTGGCGTGGGGAGGCGACGGGGAAGAGCTGGACGCGTGTGATCTGCATGAGGATTCCTTTCTCTGATTAGGCCGGTGTGGATGGTTGACTGATGGTTGACTATAGTGTACCAGATTTTGGCCGGATGCCGGACAAGCGGAAGAGTCGCCCGAAAGATAGCAGTAGTCACTCTGCCGTATTGGGGAGCGCCCCCTGTTTGCAGTACAATAGGAGTGGGCCGGCAGGGGCCGGCCCTTTTGTTCCTCGCTTGTCCACCCAACCAAGACATCGCTCCTTGAGAAGGATAACCTATGATTAAGATTGCCGAAGCCCTTCCTCCTCGCCCGTCGCCCCTTTGGCGGCTGGTCAAACAGTGCGGCGTAGACTATGTTGTCGGGGCCATGGACTTTAGCACGCTGGAAACGGCGCGCACCAAAGATGAGCTGCCTTGGGGCTATCTTTCCCTTATGCGCGTCAAGACGGCCTATGAGAGCGCCGGCTTTAAGTTCGAGGTGCTGGAGAGTCGCCCACCGCTGAACAAGGCCAAGCTCGGCCTGCCCGGCCGCGATGAGGAGATCGAGACGGTGTGCGACCTGCTCCGCAACATGGGCGCGTTGGGCATCAAGGTCTGGTGCTATGAGTGGATGCCGGTTTTCAACTGGAGCCGCACCTCGACCACCGTCCCCGCGCGCGGCGGCGCGCTGGCGACCGGCTACGACCATTCGTTGATGAAAAACGCGCCGCTCACGGAATATGGGATTGTGCCCGAAGAAAAGCTCTGGGAAAACCTCAAGTACTTCCTCGACCGGGTGATCCCGGTCGCGGAGAAGGCCGGCGTTCTGCTTGCCATGCATCCCGATGACCCGCCCCTCTCGCCGATCCGCGGCTTGGGGCGCATCATGCGCAGCGTGGAGAATTATCAGCGCCTGGTGGATATGTACGACACGGAGGTCAACGGCATCACTCTCTGTCAGGGCAACTTCACCCTCATGACCGATGACCTGCCCGCGGTGATCCGCCACTTCGGCAAGCAGGGGCGCATCCACTTCGTCCACTTCCGCGATGTGCGCGGCACGCCGGAGAAATTCGTCGAGGTCTTCCACGACGAGGGCAAGACCGATATGCTGGCCTGCATGAAAGCCTACAAAGAGATCGGCTTTGAGGGGGTGCTACGCCCGGACCATGTGCCGACCATGGAGGGCGACAGCAATGATAATCCCGCCTACTCGTCCATTGGCCGCCTCTTTGCCATCGGCTACATCAAAGGGCTGCGTGAGGCTGTCTACGAGCAGCGCAACGAGAACTAAGGCCGGCTGATAACGAAACAGGGCAATCCGGGGCCGCCGTATACGGCGGCCCTGTTGTTTGACCTGCCGGCCGGACTTAGTTGTTCTACGATTCTCTGCTCCTGCCTTCCCTCGCACTATACCTCATCAATATCCCCTTTCTGTGCTGTGATACCTGGTTTACAAGACATCTCTCCTGATAGGGTAGTGAGACAGCTTCGGCATAACCGTTCCCTCTGGACTGTCGTTGCGCGTTTTAGCGGCGCCCCCTAATAGGCGTAGCTTGCCAACCATTCATACACGACTCATACACGACGGTGAACGGAGTGTTCATCCCCTATGGCTTACCCTATGGTTCACGCGGAGACAGAAAGACAGGCAATGGAGCGTCACGCAGACCTTATGCGCAGGGCCAGGAGCCTCTCGGTGCAGCAGGTGACTCCGCGGCTGGCCGGTCTGTTGAGCCTCTGCTACCTGACAAGCTGCGCCGCCGCGCCTTCGGTCATTGCTCCGCGCGGTCCCGCCGCCGAATCCATCGCTAATTTATGGTGGACCTTGCTGGCTGTAGGGATGGCCGTCTATGTAGCCGTTATGGCCTTTTTGTTCTATGCGCTCTTTCGCCGGCGCAGGGCCGACCTGGACCTGCGCACGCCCGTTCCGCGCAGCCGCGTGCAGGTTGTCGTGTGGGCCGGTATCATCGTGCCTGCGCTTATCCTGCTGGGCGTTCACGGCCTCACCTTAGGCGTCCTGCGCATCCTTGCCGAGCCGGAGACCCCTCCTGCCCTGACCATCCAGGTCATCGGCCATCAATGGTGGTGGGAGGTGCGCTATCCGGAGTACAACTTTGAAACGGCCAATGAGATCCATATTCCAGTCGGCCAGCCCGTCGCAATTGAGTTGGTCTCCGACGACGTGATCCATAGTTTCTGGGCGCCCGAGCTACACGGCAAGCTAGACCTTAACCCTGGCCTTACCAATCACTTTTGGCTACAAGCGGATGTTCCTGGCGCGTATTGGGGAGAGTGTGCTGAGTTCTGTGGCGTCCAGCATGCCAAGATGCAATTTGTGGTGGTGGCCGAGCCGGTGGACGAGTTTGCCGCCTGGGTGGAGCAGCAGCGCCGCCCGGCCCAGGTGCCGGCTGACCCCCAAGCCCAGCGCGGCCTGGAGATTTTTCTTGGCTCCGAATGCATCTATTGCCATACCGTTGCCGGTACAGGCGCGACAGGCAATCTTGGCCCAGACCTCACCCACCTAGCCAGCCGTCGCACGCTGGCGGCTGGCGCTGTCGCCAACAATCGCGGCAATCTGGGCGGTTGGATCACCGACCCGCAGCATATCAAGCCAGGCAGCCTAATGCCCCCTACCGACTTAACCGGCGCTGACCTTCAGGCATTGCTGGCATACTTGGCGACCCTGGAGTAGCAGACCGGCGCACCCCTAGAAGGCCAGCCAGAGAAGGTGCTGCGCGGTGATGTACGTATTGGCGGGCGCAGATGGGTTCATGGATAGGATAGGGATCGAGGAGAGAGCATGACGGTAGACTTGGATGCAAGAGGCTCATCCGATCCAACAACCCCACAGGCGCCCGTCCGCGAGCAGCGTGGGGCACAGCGCG
>DATLZJ010000135.1:0-3571 GCA_035574055.1 Caldilineaceae bacterium | reverse complement strand
CTGGCCGAGTTGGGCATCGCCTACCGCCATATGCTTGAGCTGGCTCCCTCCCTCGCCGTGCGCGATATCCAGTTCGCCAGCGACCAGGCGACCAAGACGGCCAAACGCCAGCGGGCTACACTGGACCCGGCCTTTGCTGATGCCTATCGGCGCGAGTGTCTGGCTCACTTCTCTCCTGCCGCGTTTCTGGCCGAGCTACCGGCAGGGGTGCGAACCGTCGCCTTCTTCTGCGTCGAGCGGGCGCCCGAAGCCTGCCACCGCTCCCTGGTCGCGGCCGAGTTTGCCGCCCTGGGGCTAGAGGTGGAGCATATCCGGTGAAGGTGTTGATTGTCGCCAAGACGCGCATGGGCGCCGGGGCCTGCATCGGCGCAATCACCGACCAGGGCGAGAGCGTTCGCCTGCTGGCCGCCGACGAGGAAGAGAACGAGCGCTTCAACCTGGAGTATGAGATAGGCGACGTTTGGGAGCTAACCAAGTACGCCCGGCCGGGCCAGGTCACGCTGCCCCATGTCGAAGACCTGATCGTGCGGGAGAAGCAGCGGTGCAGAAAGTCACCCAAGTTGTTGGAGGCAATCCACCGCTTCATGCCGCCCAAGACGGGTGGGATCGATGTGCTTTATGAGGGGATGGTCCGGCGTGACCCCAGGGGCGGGCGCGCGTATATTGCACGGCCTGATGTGCCGCCCTACAGCACTCAATTTTGGCGGCCGGATCGCCCGCTGCACTTGTCCACCAGTTCGACCGGTCGCTTTCGTTACACGTACAGCGACAGTGTCACAACACACCAGTTGGGCTATGTTGGCTTCCAGAATCCGGTCGAGGAAATCCCGGCGGGGACCTTGGTGCGAGTCTCATTGGCGCGCTGGTGGGCGCCGGACAGTGAGACAGAGCTGCGCTGCTATGTGCAAGTTTCGGGCTGGTATGAGGAACAGGCGGAAGGAGGAAACCTACAGGAGCCGCTACAGGAGATTCGCATAGGGTATCCCCAGCATACGCCCCTGCCGCGCATTACCGCCGACCTCCATGCCCTGCTGCGTGAGCACTTTGGCTTCAGTGACTTTCGCCCCTTGCAGCAGGAAATTGTCGAAACCGTCTTGGAACGCCAGGACGCGCTGGTGGTCATGGCGACCGGCTCCGGCAAATCTCTCTGCTACCAGTTGCCGGCCCTGGCCTTCCCCGGTCTGACGGTAGTCGTCTCGCCGCTGATCTCGCTAATGGAAGACCAGGTGGCGCGTCTACACTACTTGGGAATTCCCGCGGCCGCGCTCCACAGCCAATTGCCCATTCCAGATTACACCGCCGTGGTTAAGGACGCGCAGGAGGGGCGGCTGAAGCTCCTTTACCTCGCTCCGGAAACGCTGCTCAAGCCTCATGTGCTCAATCTGCTAGGGATGGGAAGTGTAGAGTGCCTGGTGGTGGATGAGGCGCACTGTATCTCCGAATGGGGGCATGACTTCCGGCCTGAATATCGTGAGCTGGCTACCGTTCGCGCCTATTTTCCCCACATTCCCTGTCTGGCCCTGACCGCGACTGCCACGCCCGCGGTCCAGACGGATATTGCCGTGGCGTTGCAGATGAACGGCGGGTTACTGTTCACCGGCTCCTTTGACCGCCCGAACCTCTATATTGCCGTGCAGGAGCGCAAGGACGGGGTGCAACAGGCGCTTGAGTTCATCCGTGCTCACCCGGACCAGAGCGGCATCATCTACTGTAACACGCGGAAACAGGTGGACGAGCTGACGGCGGCGCTACAGGAGGCGGGCATCCACGCGTTAGCCTACCATGCTGGACTGGATGACCGCGTCCGGGCCGACCATCAGCGCCGCTTCAGCCGCGATGAGGTGCGGGTGATGGTGGCGACGGTGGCGTTTGGCATGGGCATTGACAAGCCGGATGTACGCTTTGTGCTCCATTACAACATGCCCAAGAACCTGGAGAGCTACTTCCAGCAGATCGGGCGCGCCGGGCGCGATGGCGAGCGGGCCGACTGCCTGCTGCTCTATACACGACAGGACTTTGCCACGGCCCAGGCGCTCATTCAAGGCGGCGCGAAGGAACATCAACAGCACCAACAGGCATTGCTCCAGCAGATGATAGACTATGTGGAGTCTGCCGCCTGTCGCCGTCGCCAGCTTCTTGCCTATTTCGGTGAGCAGGAACCGCCGGATGGTTGCGAGATGTGCGACAACTGCCTGAGCCGTTCCGAGGAGCCGCTTGATGACATTACGGAGTATGCCCGGCTGTTTCTGGACTGCTGCTTGCGCACCGGCGAGATGTTTGGACAAGCGCATATCATTGACGTCTTGTGCGGCTCCAGAAGCCAGAAAGTCCTTAAGTGGCGTCACGAGCAACTCCCATGCCACGGCGCAGGCAAGGCGCTCAGTCAGGAGAAGTGGAAGACGCTAGTGGCTCAGTTTAGGCAGCAGCAGTTGCTTGCTCCCAACGGCCACGGTGGATGGCAGTTAACGGAACAGGGCCGGGCGGTGCTAAATGGAGCGCCGGTTTATGGGCGGCTTCGTCGAGAACCACAAACCGCAGTTGCGCCAGCAGCGGTTGCTTCTCTCGATTTTGACCCGGCGCTGTTTGAGACCCTACGCACTCTGCGGAAAGAACTGGCCGACCGGGAGCGCATTCCCCCATATATGGTATTCTCCGACCGTTCATTGCAGGAGATGGCCCATTACTTTCCACACTCTGCGGAGAGTTTTGCCCGGATTCATGGCGTGGGCCAGCACAAGCTCGACCTCTATGGCGCAGTCTTCACCAATGCGATCCGTGAATATTGCACTGCCCAAAATATCGCAGAGCGTGTCAAACCTGACCAGCAGGGTTCCACCACTCTTCGTCTCACTGGGCGGAGGGCGCGCATCGCTCAAGCAGTGGCCGCCTTGGAATCGGGATGTACACTGCGCGATATTGCTGATAATATTGGCGTTAGAACCAGCCGAGTATTGGGTTACCTTGAAGAGTACCTAAGAGAAGGCCAATCACTTCCTCATAGGGCGCTTCTTGCGCTCTCGCGGCTGACCCCTGTTGAACAGATAGAGGTTTTCGACCTCTTTGATAAGTTAGGCACAGCCTTCCTGGCCCCCATCTATGATGCGCTCGGCGGACGTATCTCCTATGAGGAGTTACGGCTGCTGCGGCTTTGCCTCCTGGCCCGCCGCGCCTCAGCCCAGGCGGTTGAGCAGTGAGATGAAGGTGCGTTTGCGGGCGTGCGCTTCGCGCAGGCGGGCGACGAAGGCGGCCCACTCGTCCATAAGGCCGGCCCGTTCGGCGGCGGCGCGGGCATGGGTGAGATAGCCGATGGCCTCCTCATAGGCCGCGGCTTTGGCGAGGCGCACTTGCTGCTCGGCGCTGCGCAAGCAGAGGCGCATCATCTCCGCCGGTTGCTGCTCGATGGCCTGGGGCATCACCATCTCCAGCTCATGCAGGCTCGGCTCTCGCCCCAAGAGCGCCAGGGCGCGGTCCAGCATCCCTTCGGCCAGGAATATTTGGAGGATATGGCCGCGCCAGAGATAGCCCGGTCGCTCGCTCATCGCCGTGAGCAGCTCCGCCCGCAGCGCCGGCC
>DATLZJ010000134.1:0-3773 GCA_035574055.1 Caldilineaceae bacterium | reverse complement strand
GTGCGCCGGCAGCCGCCCCGGCAGGCTCCACCGCATCTTCGGGTGAATCCGCCGCGCCGGCCGGCGAAAAAATCCCCATCGTGGCGACAACCCAGATGGGGCTGGCCCAATGGGAAGAGACAACCAAGCGCGCGCCGGAGGCCCTGCCCAACATTGAGCTGACCATTACCCAGACCAATATCGCTGAAGGCGGCTGGGCCGGGTACTCGGACCGGATCGTCACCCAGATTGCAGGCGGCGAGCAGTTGGATGTCATCATGATCGCCATCGAGGGGCTGCGCCTGCTGACCGATAAGAACATCCTCGTCCCGCTAGATGATTTCTTTGCCGCCGACCCGGAGCAGAACGACATCTTGCAGAATGACATTCACAAGACGCTGCGCGAGATGTTGCAGGTAGACGGCAAGCAAATGGAGTATCCCTTCTCCTGGAACAATATGGTAATGTACTACAATACCCAGATCTTTGAGGAGAAGGGCCTCGAGCCGCCGACGCGCGATTGGACTTGGGATGACTTCCTGGAGACCTGTCTCCAGATCGCCGATGTGCAGGGCGGGGCCGAGGACCTCTATGCCTATTCCTTCTGGGGTTCCGGCATGTTCGGCATGGCCGCCTGGTACTTCAACAACGATACTTCTCCGCTCAACGATGAGTGGACGGCCTCGAACCTGATGGACCCCAAGGTCGCCGAGACCCTCCAGTTCCTCGCTGACCTGATCCTGGTGCATAAGGTGTCGCCCAACCCGCAGGGGTGGGATGAATGGCCGCAGTTCCATGCCGGCCATCTGGCGATGCGGACTTGTGGGCGCTGGTGCATTGGCGGCTCACTTGCCGAGAACTTCACCAGCTATGACCTGCAATACCAGCCCCATGCCGCCGGCCCATTCAAGACTGTGGCCGGCACCGACGGGTGGGGCATTTCCTCGTCGGCCCGCGACCCCAACGCGGCCTGGGAGGTGGTCAAGCTCCTCTCCGGCACCGAGGCGTCGCTGGACATGGTGCGCGCCGGCGGCAATATTCCGGCGCTGCGCTCGGTGGCCGAGATGCCCGAGTTCACCGAATATGGCCCGCCCAACACGGCCATCTTCTACGAATCGCTGGACTATGCCAAGACTGTGCCTTCACCCACCAACTTCAACATCGTGGACCCCATCCTGAACCGTCACTACCAGACCATCTGGAATGGCGAGAAGACGGTGGAAGAGGCGCTGGCCGCCGCCCATGAAGAGGTGCAGGCCGAAATGGACAAGCTCCAAGCCTGAGCGGTAACCTGATCGGACCGAGCAAGCGGCATGCCGCTTGCTCGGTCCGTTGACTTGTTGACTTAGCCAACGGGGGTAGGTGTGCGTACTTCGGCTCAGGGAACGCAAACGCGGGGCTATACAAGTCTCCAGACGGCAGCGCCGGCGCAGCCACGCTGGCAGACGATGCGCGTCCAGGAGATCCTCGCCGGCTATGGCTTTGTCTTGCCCGCGCTGATCTCGCTGACCATTTTTCTGATCATCCCCATCCTGGCGTCGCTGGCGCTGGTCTTTATGGAGTACGATGTCCTGTCGCCGCCGAGATGGGCAGGGATGGCGAATTTGCAGGAGCTGTTTGACGATAAACGCCTGTTGACCATGTACTGGAACACGGCGCGCTTTGTGTTCTTCGCCACGCTCTTTAATAACCTCCTGGGGCTGCTGCTGGCGATGGGCGTCAATCGCGCCATGCCGGGCGTCATGCGCTATCTGCTGCGCACGGCGCTCTTCTTCCCGGTGCTGACCACCACGGCCTCGCTGGCGCTGGTCTGGAACTTTCTATTGACCCAGGACCGGGGCGTGGTCAACTACCTGCTCCAGCAGGTGGGGTTGGAGCCGGTGCCGTGGTTGAGCAGCTCCAAGTGGGCGATGGTCTCGGTGGTGATGTTCGATGTGTGGCGGGCCTGCGGCTACCTCATGGTTATCTACCTGGCAGGACTCCAAGGCATTCCGGCAGAGCTATATGAGGCCGCCGAGATTGACGGCGCCAACCAGCTCCAGCGCGCCCGCTACGTCACGCTGCCGCTCATCACCCCCACGGCGTTCTTTGCGATCATCATCTCCCTGTTGGGGGCCGCCCAGGTCTTTGACAATGTCTGGGTGTTGACCGGGGGCGGGCCGGGGGACGCCAGCCGGCTGATCGTGCTCTATATCTATGAAATCGGCTTTAAACGCTTTAAGATGGGCTATGCCGCCACGGTTTCGCTTACGCTCTTTATCGTGCTGGTGACCTTGACGCTGATCCAATTCCGCGCCTCCCAGCGTTGGGTCCATTATGATTGAGCATAAGACCGGCAATCCTGTGTAGGGTTGCCTGTGATTTGTTGCGCTGTGAGCCGCTGAGGAGAAGACGATTTTGGCGACGACGCTTCCAGGCCGATCCATCACCAGGCGACCCACCCGCCTGCGCCATACACCCTGGTTCTATGTGGGCGAGGCGCTCATCTGGCTCTTCTTGATCGTGATGGCGCTCGTCGAGTTTGCGCCCATCAGTTGGATCTTTGCCACCTCGCTGCGCAATCCGTCCGAGTCGTTCAACCTGCCGCCCAGCTTTTGGCCGACTTCCTTCGTGTGGCAGAACTACTGGGCGGTCATCACCTCCGACCAAATCAACTTCCTGGGCTTTTTCTGGAACAGCCTGAAGATCGCCAGCCTGGTGACCGCGGCCCAACTGCTGACCTGCTCGATGGCGGCCTTCTCCTTTGCGCGGCTGCGCTACCCCGGACGTGATTTTCTCTTCTTTGCCTTTCTCTCGTCGCTCATGGTGCCGGCGACGGTGATTGTCATCCCCACCTTTATCCTGATCCGCACCGCCGGGCTGCTGGACACCCACTGGGCGATGATCCTGCCGGCGACCACCAGCGCCTTTGGCGTCTTTTTGCTGCGCCAGGCGTTTATGGCGCTGCCCGCCGAGCTGGTGGACGCGGCGAAGATTGACGGCGCGAGCTTTTTCCGCATCTATTGGCAGGTCTTATTGCCCTTGATCGGGCCGGGGCTGTCGGCGCTGGGTATCTTTACCTTCCTCGGCTCGTGGAACAATTTCCTGGGGCCGCTGCTCTTTCTGCGCACCTGGGACAAGTACACCTTTCCCATCGCCATCGTCATGTTGGAAGGCTACATGGGCACCGGCAACCGCGCCCATGTCCTGGCCGCCGTGATGATCTCCATCTTCCCGGCCCTGCTCTTCTTCCTCTTTGCCCAACGCTTCGTGATCCGGGGCATCGCCATGAGCGGCATCAAGGGGTGATACACGCACGAAGCGACCGGACGCCGAATGCCTGAGCCGTGACTCGACCCGCTGAAGGGCCGCGCTGTGTTGGCTGAATGGACCAGAAACCTGCCCTCATTCCCGATCCCCCCCTTACCCGCGACACCTATGTCGTCGCCACAGTCCGTTGCCTGTGGGAGAATCTGCCGCGCCTGGTGATCGCCGGTCTCGGGTTCAGTGTGTTGGCGGCGCCCTCCTTTGTCCTGGGCGTGCTGGGGTTGTGGGGACCGGCGCTGCTGGCTGGGCTGCTGCTGGTCGGGCCGGGCTGGGTTGCGCTGCTTCAGTGGGAGGGCGAGCTACTGGCCGGGCGCACGCCATCGTGGACGGCGCTGGGGCGAAACTGGCTGCGCTACTGGCTGCCCAGTGTGCGGCTGGGGATGCTGGCGCTCTTTCCGCCGGCGCTGGCGCAGGTGTGGAGCGAGCGGCTGCCGGCCCATGCGCCGCTCTGGCTATTGGGCCTGCATGTAGCGGCATGGCTCTATGCA
>DATLZJ010000133.1:0-3644 GCA_035574055.1 Caldilineaceae bacterium | reverse complement strand
GAAAGGCGTGAGCCTCGACGCCGGTGGCCTGGGCAATGCGCGCCGCTTCCAGCAGGATAAGCCGGCACATGGGCAAGAAGCCGTGGCGCTGGGCGAGGTGAGCGGCCTGCTCCAACAGGCGCAGCGCCTGGCCGCGCTGCTTCTCCAGCGCCAGCAGCCGGGCGCGCGCCAGCTCAATGCGGGGGGCGCTGCCGCCTGCCAGGAGCGCCTCCAGCTTGCGCCGGGCCGCGTGGGTATCGCCGCGGGCCAGCTCTGCCTCGGCGGCAGTACAGAGGAGCAGCCGCTCCATCTGCGTCGCGGGCTGCGCGGGGAGAGTTGCCAGCAGGGGGGCGAGCAGGCGGTCGGCGCGCGCGACGGCATCCTGGGCCGTGTAAGCCATCGCCAGAAAGGCAGCGGCGGCGCGGCTGAGAAAGGCTGACCCCGCGGCCTGGGCGGTCTCCAACGCTTCGGCCAGCTCCGGCTCGGCCCGCGCCGGGTCGCCTACATCCAGGTGCAGCCGCCCCAAGAGCATCAGCGAGGCGCTGATCCAGAGGCGATGGTCAAGGGCGCGGGCAATGGCAAGCGCCTGCGCGCCCAGCCGCTGGACCCGCGCCCATTGGCCGCGCACCCCCAACGCCAGCCCGAATTGCATGGAGACGCCCGCTTCGCCCGGTAGCCAGCCCGTCTCACGGGCCAGGCGCACCGCCTCCTCGCCCAATGCCAGGCACTCGGCCAGGGGCATGACCTGAGTGGGCGAGGTGTCGGCCACGTAGCTGCCGCCGGTCATGGTCAGCACCGCCAGGAGCGACGCCAGCCCAACCCGGTTGTCGGCGGCGCGGAACAGCTCTGCCGCCCGCCGCCCCCAAGGCGCCGCCTCCAGCACGTCCCCGGCGATCAGGTGGCCCATGCAGAGCAGGTCCAGGCTGACGGCCATGCCCGGCGCGTCGGCGATCCGCTCGCAGAGCGCCAACGCCTCTCGATGGAGGGGAATGGCCGCGGCGGGGGCCTCCCGGTTGGCGTGCCAGTTGCCCAGCCGGTTTAGGCTATGGGCCAGGATGCGCGGCTCGCCGGCCTGGCGCGCCCTGGCGACCGCCTGTTGGAGCAGCGCATGGGCCTGGCCCAGGTCCCGCTGAGTCCAGAGAAAGCCGAGGTCGAGGAGCGCCTGCGCCTCGGCGATGGTCTCCCCTTGCGCCTGGGCCAGCGCGATGGCCTGTTCGTAGGCCGCCCGGGCAGGGGCAAACGCGCCCATACGGTCGTAAGCCTGGGCGAGTGTGTGGTACAGGGCAGGGTCGCCACGGCCCAATCGTTCGGCGGCCGCGACGGCGGCAGAGAGATGGGCAGCCGCGGTCTGGGGCGAATGAAGGCGCAGCGCCGCCTCGCCGGCAGCCCTGCCATAGGTGAGCGCCTGTTCCAGATCGCCGGCGCGGCTGAAGTGATAGGCCAGATCGGCCAGCGCGGGGCCGGCCGGCGTCTCGCCTGTCTGCTCCAGCAGCGCCTGAGCGACCCGCCGGTGGAGCAGTTCCCGCATCCGGCCGCGCAGCTCGCCATAGACGGCAGCCTGCGCCAGCGCGTGGCGAAAGGCGTAGCGGTTGGTCTCCTCCTCCACCAACAGATGGGCCGCCAGGATTTCGTCCAGCCAGGCCAGCAAAGCCATATCCTCCGCCTCGAGGATACGCGCCAACAGCTCGTAAGAGACCCGCCGCCCGACCACGGCCGCGGCCTGGAGCGCGCCGCGGGCGCCGTCACTCAAGCGGGCGACCCGCTGGCGCACGGCGGCCTGCACACTGCGCGGGATCTCCAGGGCGTCCAGCGGCACCCGGTCCCAGGCCGCGCCTGTATGGAAGACCCGGTTGCTGCTCAACAGCGAGCGCATGGTCTCCTCGACAAAGAAGGGGTTGCCGTCGGTGAAGTGATAGAGGCGTTCGGCCAGCCCCGGCGCGGCGGCAGGCGCAGCGGCGCCCAGCAAGCCGTTGAGCAAGGTTTGAGTTTGGGCGGCGGTTAACCGGCTCAGGCGCAGCTCGATGGTCTGCGCGGCGCGGGCTGCCGTCGCCAAGAATTGGGCCGCCGGGCCGCTCTGTGCTTCCTCATCGCGGAAGGTGAAGAGCAGGCAGAGGGAATCGTGGGCGATGCGGTGGACCCAGAAGGCGAAGAAGTCCAATGACGCGCTGTCGCACCAGTGGATATCTTCAACGATGACCAGCAGGGGGCGCAGCGCCGCAGCCCGGCCAAAGCGGTCCAGCAGCCGCCAGAAGAGGCGCGCCGGCTCATCCGGCGGCGCGGCGCTGCGTCCGGTCAACTGCGCCAGCAGCTCGGCATCCTCCGGGTCCGCCGCCGCGCCCGCGGCGCGCTCCTGGGCGGCCAGGTCACGCAGCAGCGCAATAACCGGGGCAAAGGGGATGGCCCGATCCTGCTCAATGCTGCCCCCGCGCAGGAGCAGCCGCCCAGGCGTGACAGCCTGGGCTTGGGCCGCGGCCTCGCGCGCCAGGCGCGACTTGCCGACGCCGGCCTCGCCTGCCAACAGCGCCACTCGCCCGGAGCCGGCCACTGTTTGCTCCCAGGCCGCCAGGAGCGCCGCCAGCTCGCGCTCGCGGCCTACGAAGGGGGCAGACAAGGCCGGCGACTGGCCCATCGGTGTAGGCGGTGCGCTGCTGGATGTGCTCATGGCAGGGGCTTGGCAAAGAGGGTGTACTGGCGCATGGGCCGGGCATAGTGGGCGCTGATCTTGCGCGAGATGTTGCCGGCCTGCATAAGCGCATGGATGGCGCGGCGAAAGCCCAGCCGCCTGGCCTCCTCCTGGGCCAGGGCAACCAGCGCGCTCGCCAGACCTGCATTGCGCCGCTCCGGCAGCACGGCGACCGTCTTGAGGATGACCGTATCCACCGGCTCGCCGCGCTGGGTCTGGGCCAGGTCAGGCAGGGCCAGCAAAAAGCCCACCAGCCGCCCGGCCTGCTCGGCCAGCAGCACCAGTTGGGGGATCAGCAGGGCGCGCAAGGGCGTGTACTGGGCCATGAACTCCTCCCGGCTGATGGGCGCAAAGAGCAGCGCGCGCTGAAAGCTGACCATCACCAGATCATAGAGGCGCGCCAGCTCGGCGTCGAAGCGTTCCGGCGCCAGCGCCCGCACGGTAATCTCCTGCCCAGCCAATGGGGCGGCCAGCGCCTCCAGCCGGGGGTCCGGCCCATCCAGGGGGGCGATGGCCGAATAGTAGCCGGCCAGCGGGGTGAAGCCGGCGGCGGCAAAGTCGGCAGGCCAGGCGTCGGGGTTGTCCGGCTCCAGAAAGAAGGGGGGATGGGCGGGACCCTCCAAGCTGCGCCGGGTGACAAAACGATAGGCGCGAAAGGTATTGCCGTCTAGCGGGCCAACGGCCATGGTGCAGCCGGCGGCGGCTAGCTCCGTACATGCCTGGGCCAGCAGCGCAGCCGCGGCCTGCCGGTCATTCGCGGCAAAGTGGCCGATGCAGCCGGTCCGGTGATGCAGATAGGGCGGCGCATAGGTCCACCAGAGCGAGCAGCGCGCGCTTGGCGCTCCGCGATGGTCCAGCGCCAGCCAGTGGGCGTCGGCCTGGCGCATGGCGGGCGATCCGGCAGGCAGCGACGGCGCGCCCGCCATTGTACAGAAGGCAGCCAGTTGGTCAGGAGTGGTGACTCGCAGAAGCGCCATCGTAT
>DATLZJ010000132.1:0-7043 GCA_035574055.1 Caldilineaceae bacterium | reverse complement strand
GTTGAGGTTGTCGAAGTTCTTCCCAGAATCCCTGCTAAAGGAGCGAACCCATGCCAGCCAAGCTGAACCGACGTACATTTCTGCACCTGGCGGCGGCGTCTGCCGGTACGACGCTGATCGCCGCCTGCGCCGCCCCGGTCGCCCCCTCGGCCTCCAGCACGGGCGATGAGGCAGCGCCGTCCGGTGGAACGGCCACCTTGCAAATCTGGACCTACCCGCGCACCGAAAACGACGCGGAGATCGTTTACAAGCCGATGATGGAGAAGTTCCACGAGCTACACCCCGACATCGAGACCCAAATCGAAGTACAGCCCTGGGGTGGTCGCCGCGAGAAGCTCTATGCAGCGGCGGCAGCCGGCGAAGCGCCTGATATCTGGTTCGCCACCACCGACACCGTCCCCGCCTATATTGAGAAGGGCGTCATCCTGCCCCTCAGCGATCTGCTGACGCCGGAGGAGATCGCCCACTACAGCGAAGCCGAGCTGGATGCCGCCAGCCTGGACGGCGTCCTCTATATGCCGCTGACCGAGGGCGAGGTCAATGGCATCGCCTACAACGGCGCGATCCTGCGTGAGCTGGGCCACGACCCGGCCACGGCCAAGTTCGAGACCTGGGATGAGCTTTACGGGCTGGCCGAGCAGGCCAAGAGCCAGGGCTACTACCTCGAAGCCATCAGCACCATGAACTGGACTGAGTGGCTGACCACCGTCCACGAAGCCGGCGGCTCGGTCTACACCGAGGACCGCACCCGCTCGCGCATGACCGAGCAACCCGCCATTGATGCGCTGACCCGCTGGGTGACAGAGTATCAGAGCGGCTGGGTGCCCCTAGAGTTTGCCATCGGCAGCGATGACGAGTCGGAGGGGCTGCCCGACTACTGGCTGGCCTTGGAGCAGGCGACCAACCGGGTTGAGGATGCAGCCTGTGTGCAAGATGTCGAGGCGAATCCGGACTTAGAGTTTGTCCACGGCCATCCGCGGCGCAAGGACGCCTCCTTCGAGGTGGTCTCCGGCATCGTCTCCGGCCAGGGCTGGGCCATCACCCAGCAGTCCGATCAGGTAGACGCGGCGCTGACCTGGGTGAGGTTCATGATCACCCCGGAGAACATCGCCATGTACTGCAACCTGTCCGGGGCGACGCCGGTCAGCGAGGCGGCCAAAGCGCTCTGGCAGCCCGACCCTTGTGTGCTGGAGCATGTCAACCGCTTTGCGCCCCATCTCTTTGCAGGCGTTGACACCAACACGCTCTGGCAGGAAAGCAAAGTTGTCTGCGGGCCGCACTTCCAGGCCGCAGTGCTGGGCCAGGAGACCGTCGAGCAGGCGCTAGAGGCGATTGACGCCGAGCTGAACGCGCTCCTGGCCGAGAAGTACGGCTAACTCCGGCCATCTTGCTTACGTAGGATAGGGGGTGGATGCCGCACGCCGCTCATTCACCCCCTCCCCTGCCCGCCCCGTGGAGCTGAGGAGAACCCTATGACTGTCCTTGCAGGGCGGAGCGCCGTCCGGCAACCGTCAAACCCTTGGCAAAAGCGCGTTTTGCGCTCTTTGCCCTGGTATCCCTTCATTCTTATCAACATCGTGGTCTTTCTGGTCTTTAACTTCATCCCCTGGCTCTCCATGTTTCAGACCGCCTTTTATGAGACCGACCTGTTGAGCACGCGCACCTTTGTCGGGCTGGACAACTTCACGCGCATGGCGACCGACCAGCAGCTCCACCGGGCCACGCTCAACACCGTCTACTTTACGGTGATGTATGTGTCGCTGCTGATGGTCCTGTCGCTCTTTGTGGCGATCCTGGTCAACCGGCCCCTGCCGGGCATGAAACTCTTCCGGATGCTCTACTTCTTGCCGAGCATCACCTCCATCGCTGTGCTGGCCTTGATCTTCCGCCGGCTGCTCTCGCCCCGGCCCGATGGCCCTCTCAATTACTTGCTGGGGCTGGTGGGCATCCCGCCGCAGAATTTCCTCCTCGATGTTTACCAGGCCATGCCCAGCATCGTCGCCATCAGCCTTTGGGAAGCCTTCGGCTACTACATGATCATCTGGCTGGCCGGCCTGCAGGGGATTCCGGCGGAGCTATACGACGCGGCCAAGGTGGATGGCGCCGACGGCTGGAAGCTGCACCGGTATGTGACCGTGCCCCTGCTCCGCCCGACCGCCGCCTTTATCCTGGTCGTCTCGACGATTGCCGCGCTCCAGGTCTTCGGCTCGATCTTTATCCTGACCGGCGGCGGCCCTGTCTATGCCACCACCACCATCGCCTACCATATCTACGGGCAAGCCTTTAACTTTGGCCGCTTTGGCTACGCCTCGGCGCTCTCGATCTTCTTCTTTCTGGTGGTGTTGCTGATCACCCTTCTCCAAAGCAAATACTTGCGCTTTGGCGAGGAGGTCTATTAGGCCGTCTAGATTGGAGGTACGGATGACAGCAGCCGGACCCACTGCCGGAGGGGTGGAATCTACCATTCGGGGAACGCCAGGCGCGGCAGGGCGCACGGCCAGCGTGCGCGCCTGGGCGCAGCAAGGGTTGGTCTATGCGCTCATGCTCTTGGTCGCCATCTCGACCGCCGGCCCCTTTATTATCATGATCTCGGTCTCCTTTACCGAAAACATTCGCTTCATCACCTTTCCGGTGAAGCTCATCCCCGATCCGATTACGCTGGAGAACTACCAGACGCTCTTTAGCAAAACCCTGGCGCTGCGCTGGCTCTTCAACAGCGTCTATGTCGCTGCCGTCTCGACCCTGGGGGGTGTGATTACCTCGACGATGGCGGGCTACGCCTTTGCCCGTGGCGACTTTATCGGCAAACGGGTGATCTTTGCGCTTTTCTTGGGCATCCTGATCATGCCGGAGTCGGCGCTGATCGTCCCCCAGTTTGTAGTCCTCTCGCGGCTCAGCTTGGTCAACACCTATACGGCGCTCATCGGGCCGTGGTTCGCCTCGATCTTCGGCACTTTTCTGATGCGCCAGCAGTTCTTGAGCATCCCGCGTGACTACGACGACGCAGCCACCATGGACGGGGCAAATCTCTGGCAGATTTACTATGCCGTGTTGCTCCCCCAACTCAAGCCGGCTATGGCGACCCTGGCCGTGCTGCGCTTTATGGGCAACTGGAACTCCTTTGTCTACCCCATGATCGTCACCTCCAAGGCCCAACTGCTCACCCTTACTGTAGGGCTGGGCACCGTCGCCCGGTCGGGCGGCGACGCCGGGCTGGACATGGCCGGCGCGGTCATGGGCTTTCTACCGACCTTATTGATCTTCATTGTGATGCAGCGCTACATCATCCGCGGCATCTCACTCAGCGGAGTAAAGGGGTAAACTCGCTATGGAAAGACGCCGGATTCTCTTCCTACCCCGCACCGGCCTGGCGCGGGAGATTCTCTCCGACCGGGCGCGCGCCATCCTCAACGAACTGGGCGAGGTGGTCTGGAATGAGCAGGACCGGGACTATACGCGCGATGAGCTGGCAGCCCTGCTGCCCGGCGCGGACGCGGTCGTCACCTCTTGGGGCAGCCCCACCTTCACGCCCGAATTGCTGGCCGTGGCAGACAGGCTGCGCATCGTCGGTCACGCTGCCGGCAGCGTCAAGTCGCTGATGCCGCCGGAGGGCTATGCGCGGGGCATTGTCGTGCTCAGCGCGGCGGCGGTCATCGCCGATTCGGTGGCCGAATACACCCTCTGGGCCATGCTGACTATGCAGCGCGACCTCTTCCGCTACGAGCAGCGCATGAAGGTCGAGAAGGGTTGGAAACGCGCCGACGAGCACTACGGCCATGAGCTGTACCACAAGCGGGTGGGCATTGTCGGCGCCAGCATGGTCGGGCGGCGGGTGATCCAGTTGCTCAAGCCCTTCCGCTGTGAGGTCATGGTCTATGATCCCTATCTGAGCGAAGCGGAGAGCCAGGCGCTGGGTGTGGGCCGGGCGTCGCTGGACGATCTTTTTGCTACTTGTGACATTGTGACCCTCCACGCGCCGGTGACGCCGGAGACCAAGGCGATGGTCGGCGCCCAACACTTCCGCGCCCTGCGCGACGGCGCGCTCTTTATCAACTCGGCCCGCGCCTGGCTCACCGACCAGGACGCGCTGCTGGCCGAGCTGCGCACCGGGCGCATCCGCGCCGTGCTGGATGTCTTCGACAAGGAGCCGTTGCCGCCTGACCATCCCCTGCGCACGCTGGACAATGTGTTGCTGACGCCCCACATCTCCGGCCACACCACCGAGACGCGCCTGCGCCTGGTGGAGGCCATCGCCGAAGATATTCGCCGTTTCTTTGCGGGCGAAGCGTTGGCGCTGGCGGTGCAGCCGGAACGCTTGCAGATTATGGCTTGACCGTTGTTTGCAATCATGCAACGCACCTGTGGGTGCAGCATTCTGCCGCACATGCGTGTCAGACCAGAACGCGCGCTAGAATAGCGCACCTATGAGGCCAGCGCGCTTGTAGGTGCGGCATCCTGCCGCACGCCTTGTGCTTGTGCGCGCCACAAGTGACGCCGGATACCGCACCTACGAAACTAAGCAATTATCACCTACAACAAACAGACGATGAGCAACGAAAATCGAGTCAGTGACATTCGCATCCTCGAAGTCCAGACCTATAAGGTCCCGACCCGTTGCCGCACCCCCCTCAAATTCGGCGCGGTGGTGGTGGAGGAACTGCCCATCGGCTACGCCAGGGTGGTCGTGGAGAACCGAGCCGGCGCGGTGGCCGAGGGGTGGGGCGCAATGTTCCTCATGGACCTGTGGGCCTGGCCGCTCTCCCAAGCCGGCCATGAGGCCAAGAATCGGCTGATGCGCGAGTTGCTGGACGCCTACGCTCAGACGGTCAAGGAATATGGACGCTACGCCCACCCCATCGAGATTTTCATGGAGACCGAGGCCGAGTTGCGCCGCCTCAGCCGCGCCCTCTGCGCCCGTTACACCCCCGGCGAGGAGATGCCCTTCCTGGGCGCGTTGATCAGCGCCAGCCCGGTGGACCATGCCGTCCACGACGCTTTTGGCAAGGCCAACGGCATAGACTCGTATCGCGGCTACGGGCCGGAACACCTCTCCTTTGACCTGGCCCGCTACCTAGGACCGGCCTACCGCGGCGTCTACCCCTCCCAATTCCTGCGCCAGGATTACCTGCCCCAAGTGCCCATCTTCCACTTGGTCGGCGGGCTAGACCTGTTGCGCCGGGAAGAGGTGACCGGCGCCTACCCCCAGGACGGCATCCCCAACTCGCTGGACGACTGGATCGCGCGCGATGGCGTCTTCTGTCTGAAGGTTAAGCTCCAGGGCCGCGACCTGGCCTGGGACCTGGCCCGCACCCAAGAGGTCTCCCGCGTCTACCATGAGGTGCGCGCGACCCGCCGTCCATCCCTGCCGGCTCGCCCCTACCTGACCGCCGACACCAACGAGCAGTGCGAGTCGCCGGAGTATATGGTGGAATACTTGCGCACCCTGCGCGAGCAGGCGCCCCAGGTCTATGACGAGATCCTCTACATCGAGCAACCCACCGAGCGTGACCTGCTGGCCCACCGCTGGGATATGCGCCCGCTGGCCCGGCTCAAGCCGGTGCTGATTGACGAGAGCCTGAGCAGCGTCGAGGACTTCCGGCTGGCGCGCGAGCTGGGCTGGTCGGGCATCGCCCTTAAAAGCTGCAAATGCCTCAGCGCCGACCTGCTCTTTGTGGCCCTGGCCGAGCTGGATCATATTCCATACGCCGTGCAGGACTTGACCAACCCGTCGCTGGCGCTGCTGGCGTCGGTCGGCTTGGCGGCGCGCACCCACCCGATCCTGGGGGTCGAGGCCAACTCGCGCCAGTTCTTTCCGGCTGCGAACCACCTGGCGGCGGCTCTGCATCCTGACCTTTATCATGTGAGGGACGGCTTTGCGCGCACCCATTCGCTCCGTGGGCCAGGACTCGGCATGAGAGTCCATGAGATGCCGCAGTTGGTGCAGTTCGTCGAGCAAAACCATGCCCAGCAGCCTGTTTAACCGTTTGCCCGCTTGCTATCGGGAGGAATCTGTGTCCGAATGCATTCGTGTCGCCTGCGTGGGGGCCGGGGCAATGGCGAACCGAGTTCATTACCCGTCGTTAGCCTCCTTTGCCGATGTGAAGATTGCTGCCATCTGTGACCTGGACCCCACTCGGCTGCAAACAACTGCGGACCGCTATGAGGTAGAGAGGCGCTACACCGACTACCGCCGGATGGTGGAGGAGGTTGCGCCAGATGCCGTCTACGTCATTGGCCCGCCCCATCTGATGTTCGATATCTGGACCTGGTGCCTGAACCAGGGTCTAGCCCTCTGTATTGAGAAACCCATGGGTATTACCATTCATCAGGCGCGGGTGCTGGCTTATCTGGCCGACCAGAGAGGATGCATCACTCAGGTCAGCTTCCAGCGCCGGACCTGCCCAATGGTGGTTCACTTGCGTAATGAGTGTCTGAAGCGGGGGCCGCTCGTCCATGCAGAGTGTGCCTTCTATAAGTGTGAGCCAAAGCCGTACCTCCAGGCGCGTGACCACATGATGGACGATGGTGTACATGCCATTGATACCTTGCGCTGGATGTGCGGTGGTGAAGTGGTGGGCATCCATAGCGTGACCAGGCGGGTGGGGACGCCGGACATCAACCTGCTTGCGGCGTTGCTGGAGTTCGATACCGGCGCGTTAGGGGTGATGCTCAATAGTTGGACTAGCGGGCGGCGCATCTTTCGCGTGACAATGCACGCTTCTGGCATCTGTGCCGAGGCAGAGCATGAGGGAAAAGGCCGGCTCTACGTCGCCGGCGATACTCAAGGGGTGGAGTTTGATGCCCGCACTGTGGCCGGCAGCGATGAGTTTTTTATCTACGCAGGTTTCCAGGCCAAGAACCGAGAGTTTATCGATGCGGTGAAGCAACGGACCCAACCCCCCTCTTGCTTTGCCGATGCACTCAAAACGATGGAGGTTGCGGAGAGAATCCTGGCCCAGACGCTTTTGAAGAGTGCTTGACCCTGCTCCTTGAAAAGAGACGCTAGAAAGAGCAATGGCTGTGCAAAATTCGCTGGCTGTCTT
>DATLZJ010000131.1:0-6754 GCA_035574055.1 Caldilineaceae bacterium | reverse complement strand
GCTTGTCGCCCTCACGATAGCCGGTCTGCACGACCTGGGCCACCGTTCCGGCGGCCACGCGTTCATCATGCACCTGACCCACCGCTTCATGCAAGTTTGGGTCAAAGGGCTGCCCCTGGGCCTCAATCGGCTCGACGCCATAGCGCCGGAGCGTCTCCAGAAACGCCTGGCGCGTGGCCGTAATATTCCGCACAAATTCCGCCGCCTGCTCGCCCTCCAGCCCCTCGGCATGGCGCAAGGCCAGCTCCAGATGGTCGGCCAGCGGTAGCATATCCCGCAGAATGTTGTGGCGGGCTTCCGCCGTCTCCAGCGCATAGCGCTGCTCCCAGCGCCGGCGCAGGGCGTCCAGTTCGGTCTGCAAGCGCAGATAACGCTCGCGCCAGGTCAGCCCCTCGCCGCTCTCCTCCTGGGCCGCCGCTCGGTCCTGCTGCTGGAGGGCCGCCTTGGTCCAGACCAGCTCGGCCTCCAGTTGTTTCAGGTCGGCGCTCTGGCGCTGGAGCGCCTCGCTCTTGATCGCCAGCTCGCGCTGCGCCTCGGTCAGCTCGCGCTGCTTTTCGTTTAGCTCACGCTGTTGGGCGGCCAGTTCCTGCTTTTGCTGCTCAAGCTGGGCTTGCAGCGCCTGGTAGGCTTGCGCCAGCGCCTGATAATCATCCAGCGTAGGCCGCTGGTGGCTTCCCCCAGCCGGCGCGCCGGTCATCGTCCGCCGCCGGCCATAGGGGTTATAGGTACGATTGTTAAAGCTCATGCCGTTGGCCCTCGCTTTGCTTTCCCTCAACTTGTTTTCTCAAAGATATCTATCAAAGGTATCTATCAAAGTCCATCTAGCCAAGCGGGCGGAGCTTGCGCCCCGCCCGCCGACTCTCATCTGTCCGGATAGGTATCCTGCTGTCGCTGTAGCGCTTCAGCCAGAGCTTAGACCTGGCGATACTCGCCCTCGACCACGTCGTCTTCCTCACCGCCGGGGGTGGGGCCGCCGGGCCGGGCGCCGCCATTGGGACCGGCCTGCTGCTGGTACATCTGCTGGGTCAGCGCATGGCTGGCCTGCTGGAGCTGCTCGGTCAATTGGCGGATGCGGTTCAGGTCATTGCCGTTGAGCGCCGCCTTCAGGTCATCGATGGTCTGCTCGATCTGGCCCCGGTCCGTCGCCGGCACCTTGTCGCCCAGCTCGCGCAGCGACTTCTCCGTCACATAGATCAGGTTGTCCGCCGTGTTGCGCGCCTCGGCCAGATCACGCAGCGCCCTATCCTCGGCCTCATGGCTCTTGGCCTCACGCACCAGCCGCTCCACCTCATCCTTGGACAGGTTGGTCGAGGCCGTGATCTTGACGCTCTGCTCCTTGCCGGTCGCCTTGTCCTTGGCCGTGACATTCAAGATGCCGTTGGCGTCAATATCAAAGGTCACCTCAATCTGCGGCACCCCGCGCGGGGCCAGCGGAATTCCATCCAGCCGGAAGTTGCCGAGCGTCTTGTTGTCGCGCGCCATGGGGCGCTCGCCCTGCAAGATATGAATGTCCACCGCCGTCTGGTTGTCGGACGCGGTGCTGAAGACCTCTGTCTTCTTGGTCGGGATGGTGGTGTTGCGCGGGATCAAAACCGTCATCACCCCACCCAGGGTCTCCAGACCCAGGCTCAACGGCGTCACATCCAGCAGCAGCAGGTCGCTGACCTCGCCGCCCAAGACGCCGGCCTGCAACGCCGCGCCGATCGCCACGACCTCATCCGGGTTGACGCCCTTGTGCGGCTCCTTGCCGGTGAGCTGGCGCACCAATTCCTGGATCATGGGCATACGGGTCGAGCCACCGACCAGCACCACCTCGTCCAGGTCCTGCGGCTTAAGGCCCGCATCCTTCAGCGCCTGGTGGAAGGGCTGCTTACACCGCTCGACCAGGTCAGCGGTGAGCTGCTCAAACTTGCTGCGCGTCAGCGTCATCGCCAGGTGCTTAGGACCGGTGCTATCCGCCGTAATAAAGGGCAGATTGATCTCGGTCTGCGGCGTCGAAGAAAGCTCGATCTTGGCCTTCTCGGCGGCCTCGCGTAGACGCTGGAGCGCCTGGCGGTCCTGGCTCAGGTCAATGCCCTGCTCCTTCTTGAACTCCTCGAAGAGCCACTGGACAATGCGCTCATCCCAGTCGTCGCCGCCCAGGTGAGTGTCGCCGTTGGTGGATTTCACCTCGATGACGCCCTCGCCGACCTCCAGCACCGACACGTCGAAGGTGCCGCCGCCCAGGTCAAAGACCAGAATCGTCTCGTCGTTCTTCTTGTCCAACCCATAGGCCACCGCCGCCGCCGTCGGCTCATTGATGATGCGCAGCACCTCCAAGCCCGCAATCTGGCCGGCGTCCTTGGTCGCCTGGCGCTGGCTGTCGTTGAAGTAGGCCGGCACGGTGATGACCGCCTGCTTCACTTCCTCGCCCAGATAAGCCTCGGCGTCTCGCTTGAGCTTGCCGAGGATCATGGCGCTGATCTCCTGTGGCGTATAGACCTTGTTCTTGATAGGAATGGATACCCGCGCGTCATGATGGGGCCCCTCCACAATGCTATACGGCACCATCTCCATGGTCCGCTTAGTCTCCGGCTCATCAAAGTGGCGACCCATCAGACGCTTTACCGAGTAAATGGTATTCTCAGGGTTGACCACAGCCTGGCGCTTGGCCGTGATCCCAACGAGGCGATCGCCGCTCTTGGTAAATGCGACCACCGATGGGGTGGTGCGCGACCCCTCGGCATTGGGGATAACGACCGGGTTGCCGCCTTCCATGACCGCCACTACGCTGTTGGTCGTACCCAAGTCAATTCCGATAATCTTTGCCATCTTGCCTATTGCCTCCTCAATTGCCTGATGTTCGAATGAGTGCAGCGAACCTGTGGAGCCACTTCAGTGCGTACCGGTCTCTAGGCATCTGCTCCTTGAAAAATTCACCCTCGACAACACACCGGCCACTGGAGGCCGGATCGTTCATCTTGGGCAGTGTTCGCCAGCAATATCAATTCCCAAGCTCAATCAAACAGTCAACTTCTGTACGCTCCTAGTGTACCCGAACCAGATAAGTAGTCCATATGGCAAACATTAGCGTATTGTTTGCGTTTCCGGACCGGCTCCAGACGGCAATCCGGCAGGCCAGCCCTGTCAGGCTGTTCGCAGGTAGCATAGGCCGCTCTCGCGGCTTTTTCGGTGGCTGTGCTATCATTTAGGAGATAAAACGAGCGGTATATGCCGCCGCAGCTTAGGCGCCCACCGTAGCCCGCCATCGGGGCCGGGCTTAGGAGACTCTTGTGAGTAGTTCCGCTTCGACACTTCAAAAGTTGGTGAGCAAACCCAATTTAGCGAGCAAACAAAACATGAACAACCCAACAACCGAACACCCTCGCCCAGGCGCGATTATCAACAGCCCGAATATGGGCAACCAGATCGCCGTCTTTATTGACTTTGAGAATGTGGCCCTTTGGGCCGAGCAAGAGTTCGTTGACCTGGAGCTGACGCCGCTGATGGAGTACCTCCAGAGCCGGGGGCCAGTGGTCATGAAACGGGTCTACGGCGACTGGAGTCGCTTTTCCCACTACCGGGAAGAACTGATGAACAACTCGGTAGACCTGATCCAGATCTACAGCGTGCGCGCCGGCAAGAACCGGGCCGACATCCGCATGGCGATTGACGCCATAGAGACGGCCATCACTCGCCCCCAAATCCAGACCTTTGTCATCGTCTCCGGCGACAGCGATTTTGGCCCCCTGGTCAGCAAGCTGCGCGAGTACAGCCGGTACACCCTGGGCATCGGCCCGCGCGATGTCACCCATCCACTGCTGGTCAAGGCGTGCGATGAGTTTATCTTCCTGGAGGCCGTGCTGGGCGAGCTTCATGAGATGCATGACCTGCACGAGATCCAGCCCCCGCCGACCGCCGACCCTGAGAGCGCACGCGAGCTGCTCTCCAAGGCGCTCCATCTCCACGCCCAGCGGGGCGAATTGCCGGTGCTGGCCGCCAAGCTCAAGCAGACCATGCTGCTCCTTGATCCGGCCTTCAACGAGGCCAACTTTGGCTACTCCCAGTTTCGCAACTGGCTGGAGACCAATGTGGATATGGTCAACCTCTTTGTCAAGGAGATGCAGCTCTACGTTGCGCCCAAGGACTTCGCCGCGCCGGGCGATATGGACCTGCGCCCCTGGGACGCCAGCATACCGCTGGCCCCGACCAATGGGCAGTCTACGGGCGCCAAGCCCCCCACACTGACGACTCAGGCGGCAATCCAGACAGTCGCCGCCCTCGATGCCTCCGGCGCCAAACCGTCGCTGCGCTTCCAGTACCGGCAGATCTTCAACCGGCTCAAGATGACGTCGGTGGACTTTGCCACCCGCCGCGATGTGCTGCGCGATATCTACCGCGAGCTGAGCGAGCACCCCAACGAGTGGACGACCGACGAGCTGCTGGAGGAGCTGTGCCTGCGCTACGAGGCCCAGGGGCTAATCCGCAGCAAAACGACGCTACGCCAGATCTGGCAGATGGGCTTCCGCCAACGGGCCTTCGACTACGGCGACCAGGTGGCATCGGTCCATGTGCCGGTGTCTCTGGCCGCAGAGATTGATAGCGAGGCGGCCTTTGTGCAGCGAGCCGAGTCGGGCTTTGTCTATGCGGTCATCAATGCCGGGCTGGAAATTGATAAGCAGGAGCTGGCCCTGATCCTGCTTAACGACCGAGACCAGGAGGACTATATCCAAAGCCTGCTGGAGGACCTGGAGGCGCGCGAGCTGGTCACATGGCAGGATGGGCGCTATGTCCTGCCCGGCCACAGCGCTATCCCCTTCGCGGATGAGCCGGCGCTCCAGCTCATCCGCTACGACATCGAGCACATCCAACTGCCGGAGAACCTGCCCCGCACCCAGGAAAAAGCCCGCTCGCTGGCGAAGACGGCCATGCTCCAGCGCTCTCAGGACTTTGCCGCCTCGGCGCGCAGCTACCTCTTTGCCTGCCGTCTCCAGTGGGACGCGGTGACAGATGGCGAGGAGGGCGCCAGCCTGGAGGACCTGCGCTGGTACATGGCCTCATACGCCTCGGTCAAGGCGGGCGAGCTGTCCCAGATTCATCGTGACTATGCGAACTCCAGACCCTACTACCTCGCCTTCTTTTACCTGGTACAGGAAGATGATCCTCTCTGGAGCCGGATGCGCGGGCTGATCAACCCCATGCTCTCCTACTACTGGGTGAACGCCTGGCGCGAGTTGGGACTGACCGCCGCCAACCCAAGCCTCAGCACCACCTCGCCGGCCGAGATTGCCGTGAGCGCGGCCACCCATCAAAACCCGGAGCTTCAGCGCCTCTGGTTCACCATGACCCAGAGCCTGGCCGAGGTCAACCCTGGCCTGCTGCGCCGCGTCGCCACCCAAATCCGCCTCAACCGCTCCGACTCGCCCGTCTATACCCAAGTGGCGGAGACAATCGAGCAGATGCTGATGGCGTAAATTACTCCCCCCGCAGCGCCTCGGAGGGTTGGATCTGGCCCATGCGCCAGGCGGGGTAGAGGCCGGCCAGCAGCGCCGCGCCCAGCGCCACCCCAAAGGCCTGGATGAACTCCCACGGGTCGAGGCGCATCTCCAGCGTCCAGCCGAACGAGCGCAGGTTGATGATGTAGATCAAGATCAGCGCCAGCACAAAGCCGGTCGGGATCGCCAGCAGTCCCGCGCTTGCGCCGATCAGCCCTGTCTCCAACAGCGAGAGGCGCCAAAGCTGGCGGCGGGTCATGCCCGTGGCGCGCAACACGCCGATCTCGCGCACCCGCTCCAACTGTAAACTCATCAACGTACTGAGAATACCGATAAAGGCCACCACCGTCGCCAGCAATTGCAGCGCCACCGTGATGGCAAAGGTGCGGTCGAAGACCGCCAGCGCGTTCTGGCGCATCCCCCGGTTGGAGCGGATCAGCAACTCGGCCCGCCCGGCGACGGCGCGGCGCAACTCCGCCACTTTGGCATCCACATCCACCCCTGGCTCCACAAAGAGCGCAATGGCCGAGATGGCCCGGTCGTTCCACCACTGCCGGTAGACCGGCTCATGCAGAAAGACAAGCGGGTTTACGTCGAAATCTACCGCCACCCCGACAATCGGAAAGGCGCGGCGGCCTTGATCAGTCTGGAGCACCAGCTCATCGCCTACGCTCAAATCATAGCGGTTCGCCAGCGGTTCGTTGATGATGACGCCCCCCTCCTCCAGCGCCGTCCAGGTGGCTCGCCAGTCGCCCACTGACGCGCGGTAGCGGCGGTCGGCGCCGGCCAAATCGTCGCTGACCGCGGCCAGCCGCACCATCACCACCCGGTTATCATCGGGCCGCTCGCCTTCCAAAAACGCGGCCACATCCACCGCGCGGGTGACGGCGGCGCGGGCGACGCCGGGGAAGCGGGCCAGTTCCGCCGCCAGCGCCGGCTCCAGCGTGGTCAAGACCTGGTTGGCGCTGAGCGACGGCGGCGAGATGAAGATGTCGGCCTGGAGTACATCCTCCAGCCACAGCTCGACCGTGGTGCGGAAGCTGCCGATCATCACGCCGACGCCGATGATCACGCTCACGGCCACCATCAACGCGGCGATGGCGACGGAGGTGCGGCTGAGGGCGCGCACAATGGCGCGCGGGGCCATACGCCCGATGAGGCCGCCCACGCCGCCGCCCAGCCGCTGCGCGACAGCCATCAAGCCCAGCGTCAACAGCGGAGCCAGCAACGCCGCGGCCAAGATGATGGCAAAGAGACCGGCAAAGGCGATGACCAGGTTC
>DATLZJ010000130.1:0-6344 GCA_035574055.1 Caldilineaceae bacterium | reverse complement strand
CAGGGTGCCCGCAGTGGGCGCGGGCACCTCGGTATCAATCTTATCGGTGCTGATCTCCAAGAGCGGCTCCAGCGCGGCCACCGGGTCGCCGGGCGCTTTGAGCCAGCGCGCCACCGTCCCTTCGACCACACTTTCCCCCATTTGGGGCATCTTCACCGCGACCGGCATAGGACTCACGCCTGTTCTGGTAGACAGATGCGCTCCGCAAGCTGCGGGGCGTCCATCTCGGCTGTCATGTAGAGATAGCGCCCGCCCGGCACGGTGGCAAAGCCGGCGACCTCCGTCTGCTCGCCCACAGGGGCCAGGGCAACGATATTCATCCAGTGCCCCGGCGTCGGCTCCAGATACGCCAGATCGCGCAGGGCCTCCAGCCCGGCTTCCAGCAAAGACATGCCCATCTTCAGATAGAGGATCACGCTGCGCGCGGTGCTCATCCGGATCGCCAGTTCGCCCCGCCCGGTGCAGGCGGCTGCGCCATAGCGATTGTCACAGTAGTTGCCCGCCCCGACGATAGGGCTGTCGCCGACCCGGCCGGGGTACTTCCAGGCGACGCCGCTGGTGCTGACCGCGGAGGCCAGGTCGCCATAGCGGTCGCGCGCCAGAAAGTTGACAGTGCCCAGGGTATCATCTTTGGCGGCCCGCTCTGCCTCCTCGGGCGCGAGCGATTGCGCCGGCTGAGTCGCCTGGTCGCGCAGCTGCATCGGCGCAGCCAATGTCCGGGCCAGGCTCCGCAAAGAGTCGGACGAGCCGGGGGTCAGGCCATATTCCTCAAAGCGTTCCCGCCAGCGGCGCAATGCCTCCTCCGTGCGCTGGTCTGCCGGCTTCTGGCCCAGCTCGGCGGCGAAACGCTCGGCCCCCCGCCCGACCAGCAGCACATGGGGCAGTTCTTCCATGACGCGGCGGGCCAGGGTGATGGGGTTGGCATAGCCCTTGACCGCGGCCACGGCGCCGGTCTGGAGCGTGCGCCCATCCATAATGCTGGCGTCCAGCTCCACCTCGCCCAGCACATTGGGCATCCCGCCATAGCCGACGCTGTGGTCCTCCGGGTCATCCTCGACGATGCGGCAGGCCAGCTCCACGGCGTCGAGCGCCCGCCCGCCCTGACAAAGCAGGGCCATGGCCGCGCTCATACCGGCTCGCCCGTTCTCGCTGCTCACCATCACCGGCAGCGCTCCGCCTATCCTTGCCACGCGCTCAGCCATTTCGTGATTTTCTAGCTCAGGAGGTGGTCGGTTGTGCGCCCGGCAGAGGGGCTTGCCGGGCTGTTGTCGCTTGGCTCAAATACTCGGCCAGAACCGCCAATATGGCGGATTCGAGCGGCTCCCATGCGCTGTGAGGAGTCTTGTTGACGGTGACAAAGTCCTGGGCCGTAAAGACATTATAGACCCCCGGCAAGGCAAAGAGCCGTTCGGCCAATGGCTCGCCGGACGCGCTCGCCGCCGAGCCATAGTTGACCGGCCGGTCAAACCAATGGGCCGGCAGGATGAACTTGCGCGCATTGGGATTGGGCGTCTGTTGAACCCGAATGGACATAGCTCATAGTATAGCAGGGCGCAGGCCACGCGTAAAATGAAAGCGCAGCGAGCGAACAGGGGGCGGTTAGGCTACTGACCACCCCCGTTGCATCCGGCATACTTGCCGCCATGACGCCGCAAAGGCAGACGGCTTCCCATTCGACCCTGGACCCGCTCCGTTGCGCTTCATAACCGCTTCACAACCTCTCGGTAGACTAAGGAGGAGCCGCCTCAGATTCAGGGGGAGCGTGATGTTCTCGATTTCACCGTTCACATTCACCGTATTTCACATTCACCGTGTTTCACCGTCCACCGCTGGTGGACCCTTGTAGACCCTTGTAAACAGAGGAGAGTAAGAACATGCAACGAGACCAATATAGGACGTTCTGTAACTTCAGCCTAATCCTGGGGCTGGCGGTGGCCGGTCTGCTCGCCCTCACGACCGGCCTGGCCTTGACCGCCCCGGTCACAGCCGCGTCAAACCCTGGCGTCATCCGCCAGGACGATACAGACCACGCCGCGCATCACCCGGAGGGGATCACCGGCACACAATCGCTCACCCAACCGCTTACAGAAGAGACTCCGAGCACAGCCGGCGAGACCGGCGCCATAACGCCCACCGCCACCCCCGTCCACCCAATGATGGGCATGATGGGCGCGATGATGGGCATGATGGGCCACATGCAAAACATGCATCACATGATGGGCGGGATGGGCATGATGGGCAGCGGCGCCATGATAACCGATACCATGCCGATGACCCACATGATGCCCATGACCGGCGGGATGATGGCCGAACCGATGATGATGGGCCATATGATGGGCCACATGCAGGCCATGCAGGGGATGATGGGCTGTCCCATGATGAGTAGCACCGGCGCCATGACCGGCACAGCGACGATGGGCATGATGGGTCAGTCCATGACCCAGACCGTGCCGATCACCGGCGCGCAGGGCGCGATGGGCATGATGGCCAGCGGCGACATGATGGGCATGATGGGCATGATGATGCAAATGATGAGCCAGATGCAGGTCATGATGAACGAGCAGGCGCTGTCCTGCTGGCAGCAGATGGATGAGACATCAAGCCAATAGCCCGTATCCCCCTTAAACTGAGAGCATGGCTAGCAAAAGCACAGCGGCAGGGTTCTTGCCCTGCCGTTGTGCGATTAGTCATGGAGCCACGCGCCAAGCCTAGAGCTTCAGCGTGCGCAGCCGCAACGCGTTGCCTACTACGCTGACGCTGGAGAAGGCCATCGCCCCAGCCGCCAGGATCGGGTGAAGCTGGCGCAGGAAGTCCGGCGCCCAGGCAAAGGGCGCCAGCGCCCCCGCGGCGACGGGGATCAGCGCGACGTTGTAGCCAAAGGCCCAAATGAGATTCTGGCGAATGTTGCGCATGGTCGCCCTGGAGAGCTGGATGGCCTGGGGCACGCTGCGCAGGTCGCCGCGCATAATGGTCACGTCCGCCGTCTCGATGGCGACATCCGTGCCCGTGCCGATGGCAATGCCCACGTCGGCTTGGGCCAGCGCCGGCGCATCGTTGATGCCGTCGCCGACCATGCCCACCCGATACCCCTCCTGCTGAAGCTGGGCGACCAGGGCCGCCTTATCGCCCGGCAGCACCTCGGCAAAGACGCGGTCCACACCCACCTCACGGGCAATGGCCTGAGCCGTGGCCTCGTTGTCGCCGGTCATCATCACCACCAACAGCCCTTGCTCGCGCAGCGCCCGGACGGCCTCGCGTGAGCCTTCCTTGATGGTGTCGGCGACGCCGATCAGCGCGCTGGCCTGGCCGTCGATCGCCAGCCACATAGCCGTCTTGGCCTCGCCTTGAAGCTCGCCCGCCTTGACGCCCAGCCCGTTGAGCGCCACCCGCTCGCGTTCCATCAGCCGCAGATTGCCCAGCAGAATGGCGTGACCATCCACCTGGGCGCGGATGCCGTGGCCGGCAATGCTCTCGAAGGCCGCCGGCGCGCTCAACGCCAACCCGGCTTCCTGGGCCGCCCGCACAATCGCCTCGCCCAAGGGATGCTCCGACCCTCGCTCGGCGGAGGCCGCCAGCCGGAGCAGTTCGTCCCGGCTTAAGGCCGCCTGGCTGCTCAAGGCGATATCAGTCACCGCAGGCTGGCCGCGGGTGATGGTGCCGGTCTTGTCCAGCACCATCGCGGTCAGCTTCTGGGCCTGTTCCAGCGCCGCGCTGTTCTTAAAGAGAATACCGACCTCGGCCCCCTTGCCAATACCGACCATGATCGAGGTGGGCGTCGCCAGCCCCATTGCACAGGGGCAGGCGATCACCAGCACGGCGACCAGCCGGACCAGCGCCGGCACAAAGCCCGCGCCGCTCCACCACCAGACGGCAAACGTCAGCAGCGCAATGACGATCACCGCGGGCACAAAATAGGCCGCCACCTGGTCCACCACCCGCTGGATAGGCGCACGGCTGCCTTGGGCCTGCTCCACCAGCCGGATGATCTGGGCCAGCGCGCTCTCCTTGCCAACCTTGGTGGCCTCAATCTTGAGCAGCCCCTGGCGGTTGAGGGTCGCGCCGATGACCTGGGAGCCGGCCTGCTTCTCGACCGGCAGGCTCTCGCCGGTGATCATGCTCTCGTCCACCGCCGAGTACCCCTCGACCACCACGCCGTCCACCGGGATCTTCTCGCCGGGCCGCACGATGACGATATCGCCGCGCACGACCTCGGCGATGGGGATGTCCAGCTCCTGGCCCTGGCGCACCACCCGCGCCGTCTTGGGCTGGAGGCCGATCAGCTTCTTGATGGCTGCGCTGGTTCGCCCCTTGGCCTGCACCTCCAGCAGCTTGCCCAGCACAATCAGGGTGATGATGACCGCCGAGGTCTCGAAATAGACATGATGGCCGATCCGGCTGCTGCCCAACGTCAGGGCAATCAGTACGGCGACGCTGTAGAAATAGGCCACCGAGGAACCCATCGCCACCAGCACGTCCATGTTGGCGCTGCCGTTGCGCAGGCTCTTATAGGCGCCTACATAATAGTCCCACCCGACATAGAACTGCACCGGCGTTGCCAACGCCAGGAAGAGCCAGTTGGCCCACGGCGCGTGCACCCAATGGCCCAACAGGCCGAAGTCGCGGCCCATGCTCAACAAAAAGAGGGGCAGCGAGAAGATCACGCCGACGACCAGCCGGGTCCATTGGTGGCGCAATTCGGCGGCGCGGGCAGCGGCCTCGGCGTCTTCAGCGTCTACACCGGCGGCGCCAGGGGCTGTCTCGACCACGTCATAACCGGCCTTACGCACCGCCGCCACCAGATCGGCGCGCGTCACGACGCCCGGCAGATAGGTGACGGTCGCCTTCTCGTTGGCAAAGTTGACGCTGGCCTCCAGCACACCCTCGACCTTGTTGAGCCGGCGCTGGATGGTGTTGGCGCAATTGGCGCAGGTCATGCCCAGCAGCGGCAGCTCGACCGTCGCCGTGGGCACGTCGTAGCCGGCCCGCTTGACCCGCTCGATCACGTTGCCGGCGACAGTCTTCGGGTCGGCGATGGCCGGGTCAAAGTGTACCGTCACCTTTTCACTGGCGAAATTGACCGAGGCATCGGTGACGCCCGGCGCCTTCTTGGCGTTCCGCTCCACAGTGGCGACACAGTTAGCGCAGGTCATCCCCACCACCGGCAGCGTGATTTGTTGTTGCTCAGACATACCGTCGTCTCTACTTATCCCTCAACCTTACTATCTCTCAAGTCAGGCGAGAGGCCGGGTCTCTCACCACACTCCCCGACCTCTCGCCTGCGGCACCGTTACGGTATACGCATGGCGGCCCGTTACGAAGTGGCCGGCGGGTAGTTGATCTCCTCCAGCGTGGCCTTGATCTTCTCCCAGGTCGCCGGCTCCTGCCAGACCACGGTCACCTGCTTAGTTGCCTGATCGGCCTGAACGCTTTGGACGCCGGCCACCTCAGACAGCTCGCTCTCAATGGTGTGGGTGCAGTGGCCGCAGCTAATGCCGGGGACGGTAAAAGTCTTGGTCGTCATCGCTCTGTTCCTTTCATGAATAAACCAATGGTTGGACCGATAGCGCTAGTCTTTGAGTAGCTAGAGCTTCTTGTTCATCTCGAAGACGCTGGTGATCTCTTGCAGCACAGCCTCGCGCTCCTGGGGGTCATCGCCGCGGATGGCCGTGGTGACGCAGGTGCGCAGGTGGCCGTCCAAGATAAGGGCGCTGACCTTGTTGAGCGCCGCCTGCACAGCCTGAATCTGCTTGATGACGTCAATGCAATAGGCATCCTCCTGCACCATACGCTCGATGCCCTTGAGGTGGCCGGCTGCGCTGTTCAGCCGCTGGCTTACGGTTTTGCGGGTTTGCTCGTCCATTGGCCTCCCCCTCTATCCTCTCCCCTCTACCCCCTCCCCCCCTGGGGAGGGGTACGGGGGCTAGTATGCCACGCGCCGTTGCGCTTGTCAAGTGCGGCAACTTGCATACTTTGCCCATCGGCGTCAAAATGGGGCGCAGCGGTCGCCTGTCGTCAACCAGGCGGCCTCACAGCGCAGTAGAGAAAGGATTGAGGCTGTCCATGTCCCGGCTGCCCTCCAACCGCAGCGGCCAGAGTTTTATTGAGTTCGCCCTGATCATCATCCTCTTTGCCATTGTCCTGCTCTCCATTCTGCTGATCCTGGGCGATGACCTACGCACCTTCATCAACGACCTCTTCCAGACCTGGTTTCCCGCCCAGACATAGCCGGCGCGCGCCCGCCTGGATGGAGCGCCTACGCCGCCTGGCCGCGCTTGGGCTGGACCTGCTCTTCCCGCCTATCTGCGCCGGTTGCCGGACGCCGGGCTACGCCTTCTGCCCGCGTT
>DATLZJ010000129.1:0-8535 GCA_035574055.1 Caldilineaceae bacterium | reverse complement strand
ATGTGGAGAATCAAGAGATATTTCGCCTACTCAAACGCTGGATGTCCAGCGATGAGCCATGGGATGTCGAGTTGTTTCAGGATAGCTTGCCCGGCGCGCTGCATGGCCGGCTGGCCCGTTTGATGGCCGCCGGAGCGGAGTTGCCGCCGGCCAATAGTGATGAGCTACGCACCGACCTGCTCAAGGTGCTGGTGCGGCTACGGCTCCACCGGCTCAAGAGCCGGAGCACTCAGGTCAAGTACTTGATTGACGAAGCATCTCAACTGGGAGAGCGAGAGGACGCCCGCGGCCTGTTCGCAGTCAACAACCAACTGTTGCGCGAGCTGTCGCACCTGCAATTTACCTACCGCAACTTGAGCCGCGTGTTGGTAAGCCAGGGGCGCGCCGAACAAGGCGTCAAGATTCGATAAACCGCACAGTGCGGTTAAGGAGACAGATGGTTAGGCGACGGCAACCCGGATTGAACAACACAGCACGCACCGATTCCGCTTCTCCGATTCCTCGCAGCCGCCCGTCGGCTGAAAGTGAGTTGGACGAATACATTCACCTGGGCGAGGAGCACGAGGAAGAAGAGGACCTCTTCGACGATATCCCCGATGAGGATGAGATCGAAGAAGAGGAAAGCACGCCGATCCCCCGGATCGAGCGTGACACCAAGATGGAAGAGGAGATCGAGCAGGAGAAATATGTCCCGCTCGAAAAACTGATTGAAGATGTACCGGACTTGGGCCAAAGCCTCGACCCGGTGCGCATGTATCTGCGCGACATCGGTCGCCACCCGCTGCTCACCGGCGAGCAGGAGCTGGAGCTGGCGCGCCGCATCCATGAGGGAAAAGAGGCGGAAGAGCGGCTCAAGAACGAGACGATTGACGACCCCGACGAGCGCGACTTGCTGGAGCTGAAGGTCAAGCAAGGTAAGGAGGCCCATGAGACCCTGGCGCGCAGTAACCTGCGCCTGGTGGTCAGCGTTGCCAAGCGTTATATCGGCCGCGGCCTCAACTTCCTGGACTTGATCCAGGAAGGCAACCTCGGGCTGCTGCGGGCGGTGGATAAGTTCGACCACACCCTGGGCTTTAAGTTCAGCACCTACGCCACCTGGTGGATCCGCCAGGCCATCAGCCGGGCCATTGCCGACCAAGCGCGCACCATCCGCATCCCCGTGCATATGGTAGAGACCATCAACCGCCAGGCGCGGGTCAAGCGCCGGTTACAACAGGAGCTAGGGCGCGAGCCGACTTTTGAGGAGATCGCCCTCGAGATGGATTTCGTTGAGCCGGATGATGTCGAGGCGGTGCGCCAGGCGCTGCAACACAACAAGCGCCTCGACCCGGATGTGGCGCGACGCCTGGAACGGGCAGCCGCCAAAGTACGGCGCATCCAACGACTCAGCCAGGAACCACTCAGCCTCAACACGCCCGTCGGCAACGAGGAGAACAGCTACCTGGGCGACTTCATTGAGGATGACAGCATGCCCGGACCGGTGGATACGGCCAGCCGCCGGCTGCTCAAGGAGCACATGCACGAGATCCTCGACGGGCTAAACGAGCGCGAGCGCAAGGTGCTCATCATGCGCTTCGGGCTGGAGGATGGCATTACCCGCACGCTGGAAGATGTGGGCCGGGAGTTCGAGGTGACGCGCGAGCGGGTGCGCCAGATTGAGGCGAAGGCGCTGCGCAAGCTGCGCCACCCATTGCGCAGCCGCAAACTGCGCGATTATCTCGGCTGATGGCTGAGTTAGCTTCTAGGTGATGTTCTAGACGAACGAGACGCTAGACGAGACGGGGCCGCCCACATAGGCGGCCCCGCTTGATTTCCAGCCCATCCAACCTTTAGCCGGCGCCCGACGGGGCTGTGGAAGCAACACCCCACCGCCTGCCCACCCAGGCGATCCTCTGGCTTTGATGGTTCCCCTACCATGCATGGCGATGCCGGCGGTGCACCGCCTGAACAAATAAACGTCGCCTGCGCCTGAAATTTGACAATCCGGTGGGGCCTATCTATACTAGATAGGGTAAGTCGAGTTGCGCCATTCCTCGGTAGCTCAATCGGCAGAGCATCCGGCTGTTAACCGGACGGTTGTTGGTTCGAGTCCAACCCGGGGAGCCAAGATACGATATACGGGATGATGGACCTCCTGCGCGACTAGATATAGTAGCTCAGGAGGTTTGTCATGCATAGCAGCTTGCAAAAACAACCGACCGGTTTCGACGTTTCCCCTCGACCGCATCCTCTAGCAATTCCTCATTGATCGGTAGGCGCGCAACCTCTCGCCCAAGCCTCTGCGCTGGGGCGCCCATTGGGTCTTGAGCTTTCGCTCCCCCAGCGGTAGGACGAACCATGCTTGTGCAATTTGCTACTGCTCACTCCGGGCCTGCGGCTCCTGGTTGACGACACACACGCGCAAGGCTATACTATGGCTGTATCCTGCTCTGTATCCAACAGTCGCTCAAGCCCGAAATTCATAGCCTCTTGCATGATGCCAACTGTACAGGTAGACCAAATCCTCCGCGGCAGCCTCTTCAATGAGGCGATGCGCGTGGTCGCCATTCAACCTCTGGGCGACAATGCTTGGCGTGCAGGCGGTGCGTATCAGTGAGGAATAGCGGTGTAGCTAAAAAACATCGGGAGAACAGCGATGAAGACACAAGTGCTGATGCCCGCATTGCTGCTCGCTGTGTCGCTCGTGGCTGTCTTGGGCATGGTCGCCAGTCCGGCCATCCAGCCACAGCAGGCATCCACTTTGGTAGAGCGCGTTGCCGCGTTGGAGACAGCCGTCGCCGACCACGCCACAGCCAACCAGGCCCTGTCCACCCGCGTCGCTCGGTTAGAAGAAGAGCTTGGCCTCGCCGGCAGCGCGACTCCGGAGACCACTTCGATTGATACGACGGACTGGCAACAAGCCACCTCCCAAAGCGGCGAATTCACCTATAAACATCCACCGGACTGGGTTGTGTTCGAGGATAATGAGGACGGATTGTTCATTGACCTGCCTCGGTCAGCGCAGGTTCTGTATTTCTTTTGGTATTCCTCAGCAGCCTTTCTTGATGAACTCATAGAGGATGAGGAGGCGCGCCAGGAATTTGCAGCGACATTCTGGCAAGACGTAGAGAACATTGAGGTACTATCAACAGCGGTGCGGCAGTTCAATGGTGCATCCGCCGTCTTCTGGGACTCGGTCCGGCAGAACGACGACGGCTATTATATTCGCGAGTACTTCGTCTTCTACCCCTGCGGGGATGATGGCTCCTGTATTCTCATCCTTGGGCAGTATGGCGCTACCCGCGCCATGACTCCAGAGGACTGGTCGCTGCTGGAAGCCTTCGCCAACGAGGTCCATTTTATCGCCGGCCCCACAACTCGACAGTCAACCTGGACGCGGGAGTGCCCATCCACCGACTGTGAGGCTGTTGAACTGCTGCCCAGAGGGCAACATCTCGACCTCATCGGCCAAAGTGAAGACGGGGTATGGTATCAGCTCGCATCGGGCGAGTGGCTTGCTGCCGCCGCTGTAGAGAACGCGCCGGCTGACCTGCCGGTTGCGACAGCGAATGACTCGCCGCGCGTGGTCAAGCTCGCCACCCAGAGTCCCCTGTCGGGTCCCCAGTCGGTCTTGGGCGTCGCCATCAAGAACGGCGCTGAACTGGCAATTGAGCAGCTTGGAGGGAAGCTTGAGGATAAAGGCGTGACGCTGGAGCTGGTTTCCTTCGACGACCAGGCCACTCCCGACATCGGCGTTGCCAATGCCAGAGAGATTGTAGCCGACCCGCAGATTCTGTGCGTCGTCGGCCATCTGAACAGTGGCGTCATGCTGCCCAGCATGGAGGAGTATCATCACGCAGGGCTGGCCGCCGTGTCCCCGGCCAACACCAACCCGCTTATTACAGACCGGGGCTACCCCGAAATCAACCGTGTCATCGGGCGTGACGATGTGCAGGGTATCGTCGCGCAACGATTCGCAGCGGAATATCTGGGCGTACAGAGCGTCTACATTATCCATGACAAGAGCGCCTATGGGCAGGGGATTGCAGAACGCCTTCGCCAATCTGCCGAAGATGCTGGGATAGTGGTCGTGGACTTTGTCGGCGCTGAAGAGCAGACGGATTTCAGCGGCCTTGTCTCGCTCATCCTGGCCGCCGAACCCGACCTGGTCTATTTTGCCGGCATCTACAGCCAGGCCGGTCCTTTCTTCAGCCAAGCTCGTGCCGCCGGTGTGACGTCCTACTTCATGGGGCCGGATGGGATGGACAGTTCAGAATTGGCATCCCTGGCGGGTGACGGCGCCGTTGGTCTATTCTACAGCGCTCTCGCCGGACCAGCCTCGGTCTATCCAGATGCCGAGCAATTCATCCGCGACTACGAGACAACGTTCGGCGAGCCGCCCCAGCCCTTTGCGGCCCAGGCATATGATGCCATGGGCATCTGTATAGATGGCATCGCCCGCGCTATGGAGGCCAACGGCGGGCGCTTGCCAAGCCGTGCTCAAGTCGCCGGAGCGGTCCGTGCGACAGAGGACTACCCAGGCGTCACCGGTACGATTACCTTGAACGCCTATGGCGATAGAGCGAGCGCCACCTACTTTGTTCTGGAGGTTCGTTCAAGCGACCCAGACCTATGGCGTCAGAATGAAATAATCACAACGCTTCAGGTCGAATCACCCAATGCGAGCAGCCGCTGAAGATGTCACCGTGCCTACTCCGGAATCAGCGGCTCACTACATCCCCGCCTGGTTGGGGCTGTATGACCACGTCTGTACCCCTGCCTCAGTCTCTACGATAGGCAAATTCTCTGGCGCATTGTCCACCAGCGATGCTGATATCCATTCGCCGCTGCGGAGCTTGAACCAGGTGCCATCTTCGTTCTGGCCTACCAAATCTAGGACCTGGCCTTGTTCAGCGCGGCCAACAATATCGCAGGTTAGCGAGGGACACCCGCGTAGATTTGCGCTTGCCTGGACTGTCGGTACATTGGTGAATACCACCGACTTGGCAAATGCTTCGAACATTGCCCAATCTTGAGGCGCTACAACGTTGGTTCTGCCGAATTTTCCGACTATGGCAACACAGGTGATGTTGTTCCCGCAGTAGTAAAGCAGGAACTGCCCACGTACACTTATCAATATCTCAGGCACCGTCACAGCCGCATCCCAGTAGAATGCAGTATGCCCGGCGAACAGCCGCTCTCCATGCTCCATTAGCTCAATCTCGGCGCCCAACTCTTCTCGCGCCCCCTCCTGAATGTACTCCTCCAGCAAATCCCAGTCCTGCAGGAGCAGCTCGACCTCATGCCAACCTGGGTGCCAGCCAAAATAGAGGAGCGTGCCCGAGTCCTCCAGCATAAAGCCAACACCGTTCGGCACATCTGGCACAACGGTCCAGTCAGGAGAGTACAAATAGGTAACTTGTCCGTCCGATGAGGTTGCCTGTATCCACTGTGACGTATCCACCGAGCCTGCGGCAGAACCCTCCAATACCTGGACTCGCTCCAGGAGTGTCTCAATCAACTCCCCCTGCCGCGCTACCTCGGCCTCCAGTTTTTCTACGCGCTCGACCAGGGTCTCGACTCGCTGGGGCTGGGGAACGGGACTAACCGAGAAACCGGCAAGAACCAAACAAGTCAGTAGAGCGACCGCCAAATATGACCGATGTCGAGGGAACATAGTTGGCTCCTATTCTTTTTAGCAAAAGGTGTAGATGCCAATTCGGCCAGAGATGGCAAAATAGCGCCAGTGGTACCAATCAGTATATCGCAGGGGTGTGTTATACTCAACCGCCGAATGCCTGAGGCCTGACCACCTTCTAGCAGCGACGAGTGATGCCGGGTATACCACGGGTCTCCCCGTGCCGCCAACTGTCGGCGCCTCCCCTCCAGCCCAAAGGGGACAGGGACGAGGGGAAACGAGCGACAGCACGGGGTAGGCGCTCCCCGGCGAATATGCATGGCCGCGCTTTTAGCTCCGCTCCCTGGCCGGAGACGATAAGGCCAGCCACACCGTTGTAGTCAGCGTGATCGTGTGGTAGAATAGCGCACGAACAGCCTCCACCAAATGCCGGCCCATCCAGCCGCTGGTGACTTCGCTGGACCATGTAGCTGTCCCCGCTATTTAGTCCAGTCTGTTTATGTACACAGGCTCTATTGGGAACGCAATGGACGCGTTATGGTCTCCTCCCCAGCAACAAAGCTCTCCGACTGGCTGCTAGCTGCCAAGCACCGATCCTTTGTCGGACGAACGGAAGAGTTAGCGCTAGGTCGCCGCTGGTTTCTGAGCGATGAGCCGCCCTTCAGCCTGCTCTACATTTTTGCGCCGGGCGGCGTCGGCAAGACAACCCTGCTGCACGAATATGCTCACCTCGCCGCCCAGTCCGGTCTGCGCGTGCTGTGGGTAGATGGTCGCTCGACGCCGCAGCCCTCTCCCCAAGGCTTCTTTCAAGCCCTGCACCAGGCGGGCGGGCCTGGACTGCCGGAGGACCTTGATCACTGCGTCCTGCTGGTGGATACCTTTGAGCTTCTGACGCCGTTGCACAGTTGGTTTCAGGAGCATTTCCTGCCCGGTCTCTCTCGCCACTGCCGAGTCGTCGTGGCCGGGCGCACGCCACCCAACCCAGATTGGCAAACCGACTTGGCCTGGCGCGAAGTGGTGCAGATCATTTCGCTGCGCAATCTGCGCCCGGATGAAAGCCAGGCGCTCTTAACCCGCCTGGGGGTGCCGCCGGAACACCATGCCACCGCACTGGCCTGCACCCACGGCCATCCCCTCGCCCTGGTGCTTGTGGCCGATCTGTTGAAACAGCGCCCGGCAGATGACCCATTTGACCTGGCACGCGCCCCCGATGTGGTGCGTGTGCTGGTCGAGCGATTTGCCCGTGACATCCCCACCGCCAAACACCGGCGGGCGCTGGAGATTTGCGCCCACGCCCGTGTCACCACTGAAGCCCTACTCAGTGACGTATTGGGGCCTGAAGAGGGCCGCGCCGCTTTTGCCTGGCTGCGCGGCCTCTCCTTCATCGAGCACGCGCCCGATGGCCTCTTTCCCCACGACCTGGTACGCGATGCGCTGGAGGCCGACCTGCGCTGGCGCAACTTCGACGACTACCGCCAAATGCATCGCCAGGTCCGGCAGCATATCGTGCGCCATTTGCTCGACAGCAGCGGCATTGAGCAACAACGCGCCTTCTTTGACTTGCTCTATATGCACCGGCGCCAGCCGCTGATGCAGCCTTACTATGAATGGAAGAGCATGGGCAGCGTCTATGCAGAGCCGGCGACCACACACGACCATCCGGCCATTCTTGAGATGGTACAGCGCCATGAGGGACCGGAGTCGGCGCAGATTGCCGCCTATTGGCTGCAACGCCAGCCCCAGGCCTTTATGGTCATTCGCAGCGCCGCTCGCACCGGGCCGGCCGGCTTTATCGCCAACCTGCTGCTTCATACCGTAGACCCTGAAGACGAGGCAGCCGACCCGGCCATACGCGCCGCTTGGGCCTATGTGCGCCGCTACGGCCCTCTCCGCGCCGGCGAGTGCATCCTCCACCATCGCTTCTGGATGAGCAGCGCGTCCTACCAGGATGTGGCAACCCACAACCTGGTCTCCGGCGTTGCCGTCGGCCTGTACTTTGCCACGGCCCATCTTGCCTGGGCCTTCCCCAGCGGCACTCACCCGGAATTCTGGGAGCCGCTGTTTGCGTATATCAATTTCCGCCGCGCCCCAGAGGCCGACTTTGAAGTGGGCGGCAGGCGCTATGGCGTCTTCGCCCACGACTGGCGGGTCGAGCCGCCCCATCTCTGGCTGGAGGTGATGGGCGAGCGGGAGCTTGACCTGGAGCTCAAGCTGGAGCCGCTCGTTTCTCCCGCGCCGGCGCCGCTGCTGGTGCTCTCCCAGCCGGAGTTCGTCGAGGCGGTGCGCCACGCGCTACGCGACATCAACCGCCCGGGCGCACTGGCGGCCAATCCCCTGCTGCGCTCGCGCGTTCTACACGACCATGCCGGCCCCACGCCCGGCCCAGAAGCGTTACAGAGCCTGCTGAGGGCGGCGGCCAAAAGCCTCACGACGACGCCAAAGGACGAAAAGCTCTATCGGGCGCTCTACCATACCTTCCTCCAGCCGGCCCCCACCCAAGAGGCCGCCGCCGAGCTGCTCGACCTGCCCTTCAGCACCTATCGCTATCACCTGGGTAAAGCCATTGAGCGCGTCGCCAACTGGCTCTGGCAGCGCGAGCTACATGGCTACCCGGCCAACGGCGAAAGCGCAGGCCAGAGCGGCTCCTAAGCCGGCCACCGCCCGGCTATCCTTCTCCACCCCATACCCCATCCCCCGACCCTATCCCATTGCCGGCTCGCTCCTCCCTGCCGCGCGTTCGGCAGAAAGTTAGCACTTTTTTAGCTGGAAAGTTAGCAGCCGCCGGGTTTACAGTGGCCGTCAAATCGGCCTGGTCACACCAGCCCTGCTGGCGTTCCAGGCAAGCCCTTGCCCGTCATTCCGAAAGGAGCATCAGCCATGTCAGACCCGCTGCAAGTCGCCCAACGCTATTTCGACGC
>DATLZJ010000128.1:0-2898 GCA_035574055.1 Caldilineaceae bacterium | reverse complement strand
GGGTGAGCCGTCCCGGCTCAGGCCCGCTAAGCCGCCGTGCGGGGTCACAAAGACCACACTCTGCACGCCATGCGGCGCACGGGTGACGAACTCCAGCGCGCCGGCGCTGTTGCGGCCTGCGATCAGCGAGCGGTCGGGCTTCATGCGGGTCAGGATTTCACTGAAGACTTGGAGCAGGTCCTGGGCTGTGCCCGCCTCATTGACGCTGCCGTCGGCAAAGACCTCGCGCAGGAACTCGGCGGGGCAGCCGGCGCTGGCGTTACAGAGCACCACCGGAAAGACCAGCACGCCGGCATTGCGCAGCGTTTCCAGTTGGGCGGTGATGCGCTCGCGCTGGCCGCCTGCGCCCGCAGGAGAGGTCGGCTCGCCGTCGGTGAGCAGCAGTACATACTGGTTGCGGCCCGGCTCGCGCGCCGCGTCCAGCAGGTTGATGGCCTGCTCCAGCCCCAGGTCAATGCGCGTGTAGCCGCGGGGCAGATAATCGGTCGGCGGTTGGAGCGAGGCGGCAAGCTGGCTGCGGTTGGCGCCGTCGCCCACCCGCTGCAACGTCCCGAGGGCGCCCACGCCCTCGGCGATGGTATCAAAGCGCACGACCGCCATCCGGTCGTCGTCATCGGCCAGTTGCAGCAAGAGGCGCGCCGCGCTGTAGCGCAGCTCCTCCGGGTCGCTGGGCGGGTTTTCACTGGGAAAGCGGCAGGGCGGCTCAAAGGGAGGCGATCCCTGCGGCCAGGGCCAGCAAGTCGCCATGCTGCCGGAATCGTCCAGCACCACCACCACATCAATGGGCTGGGTCGGCGCGGCGGTCACGACCGGCTGCTCGACGAGCTGAGGGGCTATCGAGGCTGCCTCTGCCATGCGCGAGGCGGCGCGGAGGGTAGGCGAGGCCAACCAGATAGAGATGACCAAGCCAAACACGACAAGTACAATCGCCCAAATCGCCGCCTTCATCCTGCCCCTGGTCTGCATCTGGCTCCCAGCAAGCAGTCGGGAGGCTACCCAGGCGGGTACTGTGGAAGAGGAAAGTTGGTTCATTCGCCCTTTCATCATTTGCACGATCCGGCGTGACGCCTACACTCCGCCGATGGGGGAACCCCAGGGCCATAGCGGCGACCGCAGACCGTGCCAACGGCGAACCAGGGGAGAACCCGGTCGCTGGCCGCAATTATCCCGTTTCCTACCGTGTACGTCAAGAAATGATAGTAGGCTGCGCGTAGCTATGAATGGGCGCGCAGAAGGCGGAATAACGCCGCCTAGTCAACGTTGGGCTGCCGCCGGTAGTTCCAGAAGCCGCCGTGGGCGCGCCCAACCCGTTTTGATGAATCCGGCCGATGAATGTTCCTCTTGATGGACAGGCGCCGGATGCCCAAGAGCGTCCAGCGCCTGTCATGCGGCTCATGCCACGGTAGGTCGCTTGCCAGTGTGAGCGCCATGCATAGGTGCGGCATCCTGCCACACGGGCTACAGCCTCGTAGGTGCGCTATTCTAGCGCACGCTCTGGCCTGTGCGGTAGGATACCGCACCTACGGACATGCTTGTGCGGCAGGATGCCGCACCTACAATCTCGCCACAGGCGGCTCGAAACCCTTGCTAGTTCGAGGGGGTCGCCTCTAGGGTTGCTAGCTCCTCATCAATGACGCTGCTGAAGCGCTCTGCGGGCAGCGCGCCGGGAATGATGCTCCCGCGCTGGCCGTTGATAAGGATAAAGGTCGGCGTGCCCTGGACATAGGGCGCACCCTCCTGGAGGTCGGCGTCCACCCGCGCCGCCATCTCCGGGTTATCGAGACAGGCCGCAAAGGCGTCGTCGTCCAGCCCCAACTGGCCGGCCATCTCAATAAAGACCGGCGACGGGTTCTCAATGGACCAGGCGTTGGGGTCGGCGAAGAGCAAATGGTGCATCTCCCAGAATTGCCCCTGCTCGCCGGCGCACTCGGCAGCCACCCCGGCGGCTGGCGCCTGCGGGTGGATATTGAGCGGGAAGTGCTTGAAGATCCACAGCACCTTGCCGGTATCCACATATTTCTCATCCAGCGCAGCCTGGGTCTCATCCACATGGCGCTTGCAGTAGGGGCACTGGAAATCGCTGAACTCGACGATGGTCAGCGGCGCATCAAGGCTGCCGCGATACTGGTCGCCGGCCATGTTATAGCCGGGGCGTTCGGGGTCCGGCGCCCAACCTTCGGCAGTGGCCCAGAAGGGAATGCCTGGGCTGGGCCGCTCCGGCTGCTGTGCCGTCTGGGGCGTCTCTCCGGCCAGCACTGCATTGAGCAGACCGGCAAACTCGTCGAAAGGCTGCGCTCCGACCAGGGCAAAGAGGCTGTTGTCCTCGGCGCGCACAAACTGGAAGCTGGGGGTGCCGGAGAAGCCGCGGGCGAGGGCCGTCTGCACGCGGGCCTGGACAATGCTTTCTTGCTCGTCTCCGGCAACACATTGAGCATACTGCTCCATGTCTGCGCCCACTTCCTCGGCCAGCCGCTCGAAGATGGGCGCGGGGTCGGCTGCTGTCTCCCATTCCTCAACGCTGCGGAACAGCTCGCTGTGCATCTCCCAATAACGGGTCGCTGACCCCTGCTCGGCGACGCAGAGCGCCGCTTCATGAGCCGCCGGCGCATTGGGATGCAACTGGGCGAGGGGCATGTCATAGAAGACTACCCGCACCTGGCCCTCGCGCACATAGGCTTCGTCCAGCGCCGGTTCAGTCTGTACAAAATAGCGGTTGCAGAAGGGGCATTGATAGTCGCTATATTCGATCATCACAATGGGCGCGTTGGGGTCGCCTCGATAGGGCAGCCCCTGCTCGGTAAAGCCCACGGGCAGCCCCTTGTAAGTCTCATCGCTGGGCAGCGGCGCGCCTACTAACTCTTCGGCGCTGGCCGTCGTTGTGGCGGCATCACCGGCGCC
>DATLZJ010000127.1:0-8027 GCA_035574055.1 Caldilineaceae bacterium | reverse complement strand
GTTGCGGCCTGGTTCACGCAGATAGAACTGGGCCGTGACCACAATCCGGCCACTGGCAGTTTGGGTCATGTTCAAGGGCGGATGGCCGCAGACGCCTTGATAGAGACGTTGCCGGTCGGTCCATGTCTGCCCGCCGTCTATACTGCGGATGGCCCATTGGTCGCCGCGCGCATCCGGGCCAGGCTCACCGATGGTTTCATCCCAATTCAAAGTTCGCTCGTCCATCCAAACCAGGAGCAGGGTACCGTTGCGCGTGAGCAGCAATTGCCCGCGCCCCGACGGAATTCCAGGCCCTGTCGAGACAGTCTCCGGTCCATCTTGATAGATGGGACGCACATCCGGCCAGGTAAGCCCGCCATCATGGCTAACCATTGTCACATTCTTGCCCACCGTCATCAGCCGACCATCAGGGAACTGCACGAAGGGGCCTCGCTGTGTAACGGCCAGCGGCGCGCATTTGGGATTGATCCAACGATTACCTTTACTGCCATCACCCATGACTATCTCCTCTTGCAGGTGGATTAGCGATCTATCCTGTTGTGCAGAAGGATGGAGGATTGGCGTTCACCAGAGAGTGTGAGAGGGCAAGGCCAACGTCAGGCAAGAACGAAGTAAGTCGCCAAGTTGCCTCATGCGCTGCCGAAAGATGGATGACGCTGCTACTCGACTAGAGCGCGACAAGCTCCGCCCACCCTGCTTCCTCCAGTGCGCTGCGTAAGGAGGCCTGCTTCTCTGCCAGCAAAGGCAAGGCAGGCAGGCGTGGCTGTCCCAGGTCAAAGCCGATCAGCCGCATGGCTGCGCGCAATGCGCCGGCGAAGCCGAAGGAAATCAGCGTCGCTGTGACCCGGTTGGCCCGCTGCTGAAGGTCCAGGGCCTGGGCCACCTGGCCGCAATGATAGAGACGGCGTATCTCCCGATAGACGCCGGGCATGAGGTTCAAGGTGGAGCCGATATGACCTGGCGCGCCGGCCATAAGGGCAAAAAGCGATTGTTCATCCATGCCGGCAAAGATCGTCCATGCCGGCTTCGTGCCCAGCGCCGCCAGTTGTTTCAACTCGAACATATTGGGGCCGGTATACTTGGCGCCGCTCACGTTGGGAATACGCTCAAGCAGCCCTTCCATGAGCGAGACGGCGTTTGTCTGCCCACCAAACAGATAGGGGAAGAACGGTAGCGCAGGGGCTGCGGCCGCGATGGTGGTGTAATGGAGATAGATATTCTCCAGCCCTGCGTTGACCAAGGGCAAAATCGCACTCACGCCGGAGGCGCCAACCTGCTGGGCGTGTTGCGCCAAGCACACCGCGTCTCGGGTCGCAACGCTACCGACATGGACGATCACAGGCACGCGCCCGCGCACTTGATCAAGCACAGTCTCAAGCACCTGTTTGCGTTCCGGAACCGAAAGATAAATGCCCTCTCCTGTGCCCCCGCAGACATACAGGCCGTCAACCTGCTTGTTTAGCAGATGTTCGACCAGCTCGCGCAGGACCGGATAATTTACGTCGCCCTTTGCAGTGGCAGGGGTCAGCAACGCCGGCCAAACGCCGGTAAACGGTTGAGCCATGATCTATCCCCTAGATAGCTATCCTTTGATGGAGCCGAGCATGATGCCCTTGACAAAATAGCGCTGGATGAAGGGGTATATGAGCAGGATCGGCAGCGTCGTCACCACGATCATCGCGGCTTTGAGCGATTCCGCCGGTGGTGGGTCCAGCACCTCAGTGGCTTGAGCTAATCCTGAATAGTCACTGTATTGACCTGTGCCATATTCCAGAATTCCCCGCAGGATCAGTTGTAACGGCAGCTTGCTGGAGTCGTTGATGTAGATCGCAGCGTCAAACCAGGCATTCCAGTGCATCACCGCATACCAGAGGCCAATGGTCGCAATGACCGGCATGGAGAGAGGCAGGATGATCCGCACCAAGATGATCGCCGGGTTCGCCCCATCCACAATGGCCGCTTCCTCTAGCTCTTCAGGGATGCTGAACATGAAGTTGCGCATGATCAATAGCCACCAAGGGTTGATCAGCGGCGGCAGGATCATGGCCCAAAAGCTGTTGAGCAGCCCCAATTTCTCGACCACAATGAAGTTGGGGATCAGACCACCGTGAAAGAGCATGGTGAAAAAGATGAACATGGTCAATGCGGTGCGCCCATAGAGCCGCCGCTTGGAGAGCACATAGGCCAACGGGAAGGTAAAGAGCAAATTGAGCGCCGTACCGATGGTTACACGGGCAATGGTGACCATGTACGCGTTCAGCACGATAGAGCCTTGGCCCAACAGCATCTGGTAGGCGCTCAACGTCGGCTCACGCGGATAGAGAATGAAGAGGCCCCGTGTGGTGTACTCTTTGCCGCTGATCAAGGAGGTAGCCACAACGGAAATAAACGGAAGCAGAAAAAGCAGGGACACCACAAACAGCAAGAGCACATTAAAGACATCAAAGACCTTTTCGCCTGTCGAGAGTTTCATATCTCCTCCACCGTACCATCCACCGTACAGCGCCTGGGAGTGTCACCCCCACGACCATTCCTCGTGGCTGCCCTGCGTTACCAAAGGCCCGGCTGGCCTAGCTTACGGGCGATCTGATTAGCGATCACCATGAGGATCATCGCCAATATCGATTTGAAGAGACCGACGGCTGCGCCGAAGGAGTACTGCCGCCCCAACAGACCTGCCCGGTAGACATAGGTATCAATAATGTCGGCCACCTCGTAGACCGCCGGCGAGTAAAGCAACAGAATTTGCTCAAAGCCGGCATTGAGCAAGCCGCCGATAGCAAAAATCAGGGTGATCACAATGGCAAAGCTGATGCTGGGTAATGTGATATACCACATGCGCTGAAAGCGGTTTGCTCCGTCCACCGTCGCCGCCTCGTACATCTCCGGATTGATGGTAGCCATTGCCGCCAGGTAAATGATGCTGTTCCAGCCCGCCGTCTGCCAGACGGTCGTCGTGACCAGAATGCTGCGGAATAGGTCGGGGTCCGTGAGAAACGCCTTCGGCTCGCCTCCTAAAAAGACGACCAACTGGTTGACCAGCCCGCCTTGGGTCGTCAGCATGGCCTTAACAATGCCGGCCACGACGACTATGGAGAAAAAGTGGGGCAGGTAGGAAATCGTCTGCACCGTGCGTTTATACCAATTCTGACGCACTTCGTTGATCAGCAGCGCCAGCAGGATCGGAATGGGAAACCCCCAAATCAGCTTATAAAGGCTGATGAGCAGGGTATTTTGCATCACATTCCAGAAGAAGATAGAGCTAAAGAAGTTGCGGAAATGCTTGAACCCAACCCAATTGCTGAAATCAAACATCGCCCCCACACCCATGAACGGGTCGTAGTCCATAAAGGCAATGATGATGCCAAACATGGGGATATAGTGGAAGATGACGAAATAGAGGAGCGGGATGGCGGCCAATAGATAGAGAAACCGGTCCCGCTTGATCTGGCGCCAGGCTTCGCGCCAGCCGCGCCGCTCTGCGAGACCAGCTCTTGGCAGGCCATGGACAGAGACGCCGAATTGTTCACCGCTGATTTGTTGCATAGGCCACTCCCCTGTGAAAGCTACGCCTACCGAAGAACAGCCGTATCGCCCTCAGTTGGATTCAACCCAAGCAAGATTGAAGCGCGCGACCGTCATCTTCTCATATGGATTTTGGTCGCCGCGCTCATAGAAACAGAGGATCGTGCCTTGGGGCGTCACCCCCAGACTCGAATAAGCCGCAGGGCCTGTGTGAATCACCCGGCGCACAGGCCAGCTTTGGCACTCATCATAGCTTGCGCGCAGGGTCATGCCCTCGCGTTTGGTCGAAGCAGGGTTGGCGAAAAGCACACAGGGCCGTTGGTCTGTCAACGCATCGCCATAGCGGATGATACTGGCATTGCAGCCGCTGGGCTGCGGGTCGCTCAACGTTTGGTCCCACCCAAACTGGGTAAAAGTCTGGCCGCCATCGGTGCTCTGAGCGGTCATGCGCCAGCCGGTGCGATGGTAGGTGCGAGAGTTGAGATAGAGGGCGCCGCCCACCGTCTCCACCAGGCATCCTTCGCCTGTGCCGGCTTGGACCAGCCCCCCCGTCTGCCAGGTCAGGCCGCCATCGTCGCTGTAGATGACGCAATTGTGGGTAAAGCGTCGCAGGTCGAAGATGGGCTGCGCCCAAGCGCGGGCCGGCATCACCAGCCGGCCCGCATAAGGGCTGTAGCGCAACTGGATGCCCGGCCCGCTACCGTGGGTTGAGCCGCGCAGACCCCAGGCATTGGGCGACAGGTCGAGCCGGGATTCCTGCCAGGTGGCGCCTTCGTCGGTGCTGCGCAGGATAAACAGGCCGGCGTCGGGATGGGCAGGCGGCACGCGCGTCCGCTCGACCAACTCTTTTTCCGTGATCCCTTCCACCGTCTGCTCACGCCCGTAGATCAGCATGATGGTCCCGTGCTGGTAATCCACGATAGCGTTGCCAATGCCGGCGCGCCAGCCGGGTCTATCGAAGAGGACTTGAACCGGCTCCCACGTCTTGCCGTCGTCCAGGCTGCGTCGCAGCACCAAATGATGGTCACACCCATGGTCTGCGGCGCTGCCGATGCGCCGGTTGCAAAAGGCCAGGACGGTGCCTTGGGCGGAGACGACCAGTGAAGGGATGCGATGTACGTCCTGGCGACCTTCAGCGCCCATTTCGATGCCAAAGAGGTCGATCTGTTCAAAGAAAGACGCGCTCATAGCGGCTCAACCAGTGTGCTCTATCAGTGTTGGACCGGTAGCGGTCTAGGCGGGATGGTACAGCCGGTACTGTTCCGTATATAGACGGCTCCAGTCCTGGAGGCCAGCACGCTCGATCTGCTGGACAAAATCGTTCCATTCCGAAAGAGGGCGCACACCGGTGATGAACTTGATACTCTCTTCGTCCAACAGACGCTGGAAATCGGCCAAACCCGGGAAGTTGCTGGCGATGAGAGAAGTGTCATAAGGCACATCGTAGTCAATCGGCATCTTCCCCAGTTCAAACCTATCGTGGTACTCAACCGTATGGACACTTTGCCTGCCGGGCTGACCATTCTCTAGCACGACGGTGACATAGGGTTCGGTGCCCATACCCTTGACGTTGTAGAAGTCGGCGGCATATTTCTCTTCGCACGCCGCGGTCGCCGGCACCAGCTCGCGGTATTGGCCCACGGACTTATCCGCCCACTCCCAATCAACTCCTTCGATGCCGCTACGCACGATGACCAGGTTGGTGGGGTCTTCAGGCAGCCCCTGGTAACACCAATCAGCATAGCGAATCACGGCGTCAGGGTGTTGAGACTTGCGCGAGATCATATAGGCAGCGTTGCCGCCCACGTTGTTGGTCTTTGCCAGCCCCTCGGGACCAGTCATGGTTTCGGGAAAGCCATAGTCAATGTCCATATAGCCGGCGTCCAGACGGATCTGCTCCCACCAGATCGTGATGCGGGAGTACCAGCCGAGCCAGGTACCGATGGTCAGGGTATTCAGCATGGCGCGGAAGTCGGGATTAGCGAACGTCTCTTGCTGAAAGTAGCCAAGCTGCCACCACTCATTCATCTCGGCGATCCACTCCCGATAGCCCGGATGCAGCTCGACTGGCATGAGCATGCCGTTGCCGTCGATCCAGTTGGAGTTGCCTTCCGGCACAAATGCGCCCAGCGTGTTCATCATGAGATTGCCGCGACCGTCCGCAGCCACCACGGATTCAGGATGGAGATCGCGGAAGGCGGCGATGGTCTCCTCCATTTGCTCCCAGGTGGTCGGCATCTCCAGTCCGGCTTCGGCCAACCAATCGGTGCGGAAAAAGCAGAAGTGCGTATGGGCCATCAACCCCAAACGCGGGTAGCCCCACGTCTGGCCTTCTGCATCCTTCATGCGCGCCCAGGCATATTCCGAATTCATGCGGAGAATGTTCTGGCCATGCTCTTGCAGCAAATCATCCAGCGGGATAATGGCCGTCTTGAAGTCCGGCCATTGACCCTCGAACAGGTCCAGTGGCTCACTGCCGGAAGCCAGCAAGAGGTTGAGCTTCTCGGTTTGCGCTGCGCCGGGCGCCACCATGTACACATTGACTAGAACGCCTGTCTCCTCCAAGATGCGGTCGCGCACGGCTTCAGTCTTGGCCGGGTTGCCGCCGCTCCCCGGACAGGTAGGTTGGCCTTGGAATACCCAGACCTCCGGCGTCTCCGCCGTTGTGTCAGACACGCCAGTCTGCTGGGCGCCCGATGGCGCGGTACATGCCGCCACCGCGGCCGCCGTGGCAACAAAGCCCATCTGTTTCAACATCTCACGACGACTCAATTTGCCCAGAGTGAGCTTGCGAGCAGAATTCATAGGTTCCTCCTGGAGCGGTGCTTGTATCAAGAAAGTTACCGGCAAAGAGCTACAATGGGCGCTTGCCTGTGAACGGTTGCACCTAATGCAAACGGAGTTGAAGAAATGGTGTCAACTCTCCTGCCAGACCTCCTTCTCTCTCCTTTGCCGCTTTTGCTCCCCTGTTGGAAAGCCATACAGACTGCTTTCGGTCACGCCTGGCTATGCCTGCTGTTGAGCTTCAAGATGGCGCTTGGCCTTGGCAAGGCGATTGATAATGCCGGTATAGTGCTGCTCCAGCGCCACACGCGCAGCAGTCGCATCGCCGGCCAACACGGCCTCCCAAATTGCAGCGTGGTTGCGATAGTTTGTTATCGGATCCGCATCCCAGATCGAGAATGCCTTACGCTCGACCGCTTTATGGAAGGCCAGCCAAAAGATGTCAATCAACTTGAGCAACATGCGGTTGTCCAGGTTGGCGAAGAGCGCCTGGTGAAACATGCGGTCTTCGACGGGGAAGGCCTCCCCTTGTTCGGCGCGGCTCCGCATCTGTACCAAGATGGACTGCAACTTGGCGGTCTGTTCCGGAGTGACGAGAGGTATGACCTGTGAGATCATGCCGAGCTCCAGCACGCGACGCACTTCGAGCAGGTCAGCTAACTCGTCCAAATTAAAGAGCAAGCCGTAATGCAGATTGTTGAGCAACGGCTCAAACGAGAAATCAAGCACGAAGATGCCGCTGCCCCGCCGCGTCTCTAATACCCCAAGCGACTCCAACGCTTTCACCGCTTCGCGCACGGAGCTGCGGCTCACACCGAGCTGCCGGGCCAGTTCACTCTCCGCAGGCAGCGGGTCGCCGGCCTGGAGATTGTTATCGAGAATATAGGTGCGGATGGCCTCTTTCACCGAGTGGTTGAGGAGGGGTGGACGCTCCAAAAGCGGTAGTGATTTGCTCATAGGTTAGCGATTTATACTCGGCTGCTCAATGGGGATTCGCCAACCGCCGGACTTCACGAGCAGTCGCCTAGCCCATGCGCGCCTTTGATAGCTTCAATGGAGCGCTTCAACTGGTACTTTCAGCCGGCGTACTAACATACAGCGCAGCAAACGATATAAGCAAGTATGGCGGCTCGGCAGAGGGGCTGCCAAGTCTGACAGTAAGATATCAACTTGTCTGATATCTGTCAAGTCCGAATTTTCGGCCCCACAGGCAAACGCCTTGAATAAAGCACAATAACGCCAGTGCAGCCGGCATTCGCGTCTATCGCCGACTGCACTGGTATACGTTCTGGTTAGATTTGTCTAGTGTGACGGCTGTAGGTCAGTATGGCATTGCCCGGTGCTGGTAACCACTAGTCCTGCTTACGCCTTGATCCACTCCGGCATCTCGCCGACGCGGGCGGAGGCGCTGAGCGCGGCGGCAATGTCGTCCCCCCGCTGGACTCGGTAGGTGGGCACACCGCCGGCCTCTAACTCGCCCAAGAGCGCATCATAGGAGTCGGAACGGCCAAAGGTCGAGCCATCTACCACCACGGCAATGCTGTTGACGCCGCGGCGCTGGATATGCTGGAGGGCTACGGCCCAGTCGGGACTAGGGTCGGCGCTGATCGCCAGCACCGTATCATTGCGGTTGAGGCGGATGCCGTCGGTGGCGATCAGGTGGGCAAAGGGCAGGTTGCCCCCCGCGGTGACCACGGCTAGCGCCTCCAGGATCTTGT
>DATLZJ010000126.1:0-2908 GCA_035574055.1 Caldilineaceae bacterium | reverse complement strand
GTGAACGCCGACCGCCTCGGCCGGCTCGTCCAGCCATTGCAGCCCATCCCGGGTGCGTAAAAGAACCGGACAGCGGGCGTTGCGGCTGATTACAAGTGTTTGGGTCACCAGGTCAACGCTGACGATGTGCAGCTCGGCGCTGACCTTGCCGCCGCGCTGGGTATGTAGATAGTCGTGGGTGGCGCGGGCTACCGCGCCGTCTCGCACCCCCTCGGCGAGCAGGCTGATCGCTTTGCGAACGACAATATTGCTGATGGCCTTGGCGCTGCGCCCGCTGCGCTGGCCGTCGGCGACGACGATGCTGATGCCGCCGTGGGGCCGCTCGACAATTTCCACGGTATCGCCGCTCTCACTACTGGCGTACTTGTTGATTTTTTCCACCGCCACCTGAATTTCCAATTGCGGCGCCATCCCTATCACCAACGCTACTGGTACAAACTCTACCGGTGCGAACCCTATCGCCTGGTCTGTCCTGAACCCCATCCGGAGGGCGGCGCGGTTGGGTCCAGGCCCGCGCTGTCAATATCCACCCCTAGGATGTCGTCCACGCTCACCCGGTAGCACTCGGCTAGGCGGCGCAGCTCATCCAGAGTCAGCCGGCGGTCTTTGAACTCGACATCGAACAGAAGCTGTTGGGGCAGGCCGGTCTGGGTTTGCACCTCTAGGTAGGAGAGACCATGGGCAGCCCGGAGCTGGCGCAGGAGCTGGCTGACTCGCGAGCGGGAAAGCTGGCGCACCGAGTCGCGCACGTGCTGCTCGGTGTCTTCAAAGGGCGTGGTGGCGCGGCTGGGCGTGCGAGCCAGCCGGACCAGCGAGTCACGGATACGCTGAACAAACGGTTCTTGGGCCATTGTGGAAGGTATGGGCGAATCACTTTCACTGTACACAGGCGCTTACAATTACAAAGATTGTCCCAAAAAGCGGCGTGGGGCGCAAACCGCCGTCCTCAAAGTGAAGGGTGCGTCAGCGCTGCCGTTTTTCGTTCGCCCGGGCACACGCGACGCCATCCAGCCGTGCGGTAGGATACCGCACCTACGGGTTATCACCTGGCATCGGGAACAGAAGCCGTGTTCACGATATTACTGGAGAGAACACGGCGAAAAGCGCAATATGGTTGCCGGTGAGCCACTCCGGTTGCGAATAGACGCCCACCAGGCGGGTGAGGTGGACGGTCAGGCCGGTCTCCTCCAGGGCTTCGCGCATGGCGGCCTCGGCCAGGGACTCATGTGGGTCTACCGCGCCGCCGGGCAAACACCACACCTCAAAGTCTTCGCGCTTCGTGAGCAGGATGTGGTTGTCTTGGAAAATGGCGACATTGACGCCGAGATAGGGACGCATAGGCTTCTCTGCTCCACACTCATCTACAGGGGGCGTTTGCAGGCTCATTGAGGGGGTGAATCCAGCTCGGTTGCAGCGGCTGTGGATGGAGGAGCGTCACGCTTCGCTTCGTGTAGGGGTTTGGGCAGCGTCATGATCGCAGTATTGACGGCCAGCCCCTCCATTGACTCAACCTCGATGCGCAGGCCCTGATACTCAACTGCCTCTCCTGGTTGCGCGACATGGCCGAGCCGCGACATGATCAGCCCGCCCACGGTCTCAGCTTCTTCGGCCTCGAAATCCAGGTCAAAATGCTGGGTCAGCTCGTCCAGCAGCAGGTCGCCGCGCACGCGCAGGGTGGCGCTGTCCAGCTCCTCGAAGGGCGCGATCTCCTCGTCGTATTCATCCTGAATTTCACCGATGATCTCCTCGGCCAGGTCCTCCAGGGTGACGATGCCGGCGGTGCCGCCATACTCGTCGAGCACGACCGCGATCTGGACGTGCGTGCTGCGAAACTGGGCGAGCATTTCATCCAGGGGCAGGGTTTCGGGAACGAAGACCGCAGGGCGCACAAGCTCCCGCAGGTCGAAGTCGTTGGACGCCTCCAGCAACCGGCGGGCCAGGTCTTTAAGGTAGAGGATGCCGACAATATGGTCGCGGTCTTCCTCATAGACCGGATAGCGGGAGTGGCGGTCTTCGGCGATCAGCGCCAGCACCTCGTCTCGGCTTGCGGAGATGGGGATGGCCGCCATGCGGGTGCGGGGCGTCATCACCTGGCTCACGTTGCGCTCATGAAAGTCAATGACGTTCTCCAGGAAGATCTGCTCGTTGGGGTCGAGCATGCCGCCCTCCGAGCTTTCCTCGACAATGTAGGCAAGCTCGTCACTGGAGACGAGGCGGCTCTCAACATCGGCAATGGGAATGCCGAGCAAGCGCAGGAGCGCATTTCCGATCCAGTTGAGCACCAGCGTCAGGGGGCGGAAGAGTCGCTCGCTCCAGGCCATCGCCGCCGCCAGGGCAATGGCGGTAGCGGCAGCCGACTGGAGCGCGATGGACTTGGGGACCATCTCCCCAACAACCACGTGCAGGTAGGTGAGAAGCGCCACTGAAAGAATCGTGGCGATGGTGTGGGCGGTCGCGACGCCGACCCCCCCTAGGTGTTCCAGCGGGCCGACCAGCCATTCGGCGAGGGTATGCTCGCCATACATGCCGAGGCCCAGGCTGGCGAGGGTAATGCCGACCTGGGCCGTGGAGAGGTAGCGGTTGATCTGGACGGGGTCGCTGAGGACCTGGAGCACCCGGCGGGCAGAGGCCGAGCCAGCCTCCGCCGCCTGGGTCACGCGCGGGCGGGAGGCGGCTGCAACGGCAAACTCGGCGGCCACAAAAAAGCCGTTGATCAAGATCAAGATGAAGATAACGACGATTGGAACCAGATAGGCAGCCATCAGCCAGTCATCACCTAGGGCGCGCGCCCACGGGCTACAGCTCCTCGATGAGCCGGCGGACACGCTCCGCCTGCTCTGGCGTTACCGGGAAGCTCACGGCGACCACGCTGTTATTCACCACCCGGTCAACGCGGATCGGCAGGTCG
>DATLZJ010000125.1:0-4265 GCA_035574055.1 Caldilineaceae bacterium | reverse complement strand
CCCTGGCCGCCCATCTCACCGGCGCGGCGGCGGCCCAACGGGAGCAGGCCGGCCTGCCGCTGACGGTTAACTCGCAGCAGATTTATGAGCGGATTTTGGCGCCGGCCCGGCGTGGATTGGGCGAGACCGGCTGGGCGCGCGCCGTCGCCGCCGGGCGCAATTTGCCCTGGCAAGAGGCGATCCGGATGGCGCGTGGTTTGCAGGTTTCCTGAGCAAAAACAGCGTGGCGGCCCAACATACATTGGGCCGCCACGTATCACGCCGGATACTGATAGACGTGAGCTTGATTGCTACGAAATGGCTAGAGCTTGATCGCCTCCAACTGGTCAATCAGGTCGCGGATCACGTCGAAGCCGCCTTGCCAGAAGGCGGGGTCGGCCATGTCAATGCCTGCTTCCTCCAGAATCTCCACCGGACGCGCTGCGCCGCCGTGGGCCAGCATCCGCAGGTAGCCCGGCTTGAAGGCCTCCCCCTCCTGCTGGTAGCGCCGGTAGAGCGAAAGCACCAGCAACTGGCCGAAGCTATAGGCGTAGCAGTAGAAGGGTGTATGGAAGATGTGGGGAATGCTCACCCACTCGTACTGAAACTCCGGCGCGATCTCCACGCTGTCGCCAAACTGCTCGCGCAGGTTCTCCATGTACATGGCATAGAGGTCGTCGGGCGACTTGTTGTTGAGGATGCCTTCGTGGGCGTCCCGCTCAAAGCGCACAAAGTAGGCCTGGCGCATGACCGTAGCGTACATGTCGTCCACCGACTTGGCGAGGATGTCGCGGCGCACCAGCGGGTCCTGCTCTTCGGCCAGCAGCCGGTCGGTCAGCAGCATCTCGGCGAAGACCGAGGCCGTCTCGGCCAGGGGTAGGGTGGGGTGTTGGGTCAGCACCGGATGGTGTTCGGCCATCATGCTGTGGATGGCGTGGCCTAGCTCGTGGGCTAGGGTCGCCACATCGCGCACCTTCCCTGTGTAGTTCAGGAGCACCCAGGGCGTCTGGCTGGGCAGCACGGTGGCGCAGAAGGCGCCGCCCCGCTTGCCCTTGCGGATCTCGCTGTCCACATGGTTCTGGGCAAAGACCCGCTCGGCCTTGGCGGCCACTTGGGAATCGAAGCCGGCGAAGGTCTCCAGCACCATGCGCACTGCATCGGCATAGGGAATCTCGCGGTCCGACTCGGTCAGCGGCGCGTAGATGTCGTAACGGCGCAGCTTCTCCATGCCCAGCCAGCCGGCCTTGAGCTTGAAGTAGCGTTGGAAGAGGGGCGCGTTGCGGCGGCAGACCTCCAACAACGTATCTACGGCCTCATCGGGAATATCATTGGCGACATTGCGGACGGAGATGGGCGACGGATAGCCGCGCAGTTCCACCTGCTCGGTGTACCAGTCGCGCACCCGGTTGGCGTACATCTGGGCCAGAATGGGGGCCTCTTTCTCGTAGACCCGGTATTGCTCCTGATAGGCGGCGGCGCGCAGCTCCGGCCTGGGCGAGTGGACATAGCTCATGAGCGCGTCGCGCGTGAGCGTTTTGGTCTCGCCGTCCACTTCCAGGGTGAACTCCAGCCGGCTGGTCAGCATGGAGTAGAGGGTCAGCACCGCGTCAATGCCGTTGGCGTCTTTGATGTTGATGATCTGCTCCGAACGCTCGTCCAGGGTATAGGGCTTGGTGCGGCGCAGGTCTTGCAGGTAGAAGCGGTAGTCTGGGTATTGCTCGGCGCTGGGCAGCAGGGCCGCGGCCTCGGCGTCGTCCAGCCCCTTCCACCACAGCTCGAAGAAGAGGGTGCGGTTCTGGATGGCGGTCAGGGTTTGCTGCATCCGGTTGCGATAAGTCAGCGCGGCCTGGGATTGGGTATCGCTGGAGAACCAGAGGCTGCCGTAGGCGCCCAGGGTGTACATCTGCTCGACCAGACGCTCATAAGCGCGCATGGTCTCCACCAGCTCGCTCGGCGCCATCTCCGGGTTGAGCTGGTCGCGGCGCGCGACAAAGGCTTCGACCGACTGCTCCAATGCCGCGAGCCGGGCGGCGACGGTCTCTTCACGGGTATCCGGCAGCAATTCCGACAGGTCCCAGCCGGAAATCTCGTAGTCTTGGGATTGCTCTTTAACAACGGTGCTCATGGTAGCTCCAGCTTATTGTACAGAGGGGCGGTAGGGATACCGCCCCTACACATCAAGTAAGTCCTAGCCCGTAGGTGCGGTATCCTTACCGCACATTTTGCCGCCGCAGAGCGTGCGGCATCCTGCCGCACCTACGATGTGCCGCTAACGGTAGGTGCGGTATCCGGCGCCACTCGTGGCGCGCACATCATTGCCAGCCAAAGCGTGCGGCAGGATGCCGCACCTACGATTTAGCTTTGCGCGAGGCGGCGCAGGACGGTCTGCAAGATGCCGCCGTTCTTGTAGTAGTTGACCTCTACCGGCGTATCAATGCGGCTGATGACCTGGAACTCGGTCACTTTGCCATCCTCGGCGGTGGCGCGCACGGTATAGTGCTGGCCGGGTTGCATGTCGTCGCTGAGGCCGAGGATGTCATAACGCTCGAAGCCGGTTAGCCCCAGGCTTTTGACGCTTTCGCCGGGCATAAACTGGAGGGGAAGCACGCCCATCCCAACCAGGTTGCTGCGGTGGATGCGCTCGTAGCTCTCAGCGATGATCGCCCGCACCCCCTGGAGCAATACACCCTTGGCCGCCCAGTCACGGCTGGAGCCGGTGCCGTACTCTTTGCCGGCCAGGACCAGAAGCGGCGTGCCGTCCTGCATGTAGCGCTCGGCAGCGTCCCAGACAGGCATGATCTCGCCGGTTGGGATGTACTTGGTGACGCCCCCCTCGACGCCAGGCAGCATCTGGTTCTTGATGCGGATGTTGGCAAAGGTGCCGCGCATCATGACTTCATGGTTGCCCCGGCGGCTGCCATAGCTGTTCCACTCGGAGCGGGGCACCCCATGCTCCTCCAGGTATTTGGCGGCCGGGCTGCCGACCGCAATGGAGCCGGCGGGGCTGATGTGGTCGGTGGTGGTGCTGTCGGGCATGACCAGCAGGACGCGCGCGCCCAAGATCGGCGCCACCGGCGGTATCTCCAGCGTGATGTTGAAAAAGGGCGGCTCCTTAATATAGGTGCTCTGCGGGTCCCAGTCGAAGAGGTCTCCGCCCTTGACCGGAATCCGGTTGAACTCCTCGTTGCCGTCGAAGACGTTGGCGTACTCTTCGCGGAACAGCTCCGGACGCACACTGCGGCGCACGGCGGCAGTGACCTCCTCTTGGCTCGGCCAGATGTCGCGCAGGTAGACCGGCTCGCCATTGGGATCGTAGCCCAACGGCTCTGTTTCCAGGTCAATGTCAATGGTGCCGGCGATGGCAAAGGCGACCACCAGCGGCGGGGAGGCCAAGAAGTTGGCGCGCACATCCGGGCTGATGCGTCCCTCGAAGTTGCGGTTGCCGCTCAACACCGCTGCCGCAACCAGATCGCCCTGCTTGATGGCCTTGCTGATATGTTCCGGCAGGGGGCCGCTGTTGCCGATGCAGGTGGTGCAGCCATAGCCGACCGTGTGGAAGTTGAGCGCCTCGAGATAGGGGATCAGCCCGCTGGCCTCCAGATACTTGGTGACGACCTTGCTGCCGGGCGCCATGCTGGTCTTGACCCAGGGCTTCACATCCAGCCCGCGCTCCACTGCCTTTTTGGCAAGCAAGCCTGCGCCGATCATAACGCTTGGGTTACTGGTGTTGGTGCATGAGGTAATGGCAGCGATGACTACCGAGCCGTGGGTCAGCTTGAAGCTCTCCCCTGCTGCGGAGACCGGCACCCGGGTCTCTACCTGGTCCGGTTTCAGCCCAAAGCCCTGGGGGCCGACCGGAGCGGTGAGCGCGGTGGTCCACATGCGCTTCAGTTGGCGCAGCTCGACGCGGTCTTGGGGCCGCTTGGGGCCGGCCAGGCTGGGGGTCACGGTGCTCATATCCAACTCCAGCGTATCGCTGAAGATGGGGTCCGGCGTCTCCTCAGTGCGGAATAGCCCCTGCTCTTTGCAGTACCGCTCTACCAGGTCAACCAGCTCTTCGCTGCGTCCGGTGCCGATCAGATAGCGCAAGGTCTCGGCATCTACCGGGAAGAAGCCGGTGGTCGCGCCATATTCGGGCGCCATATTGGCGATGGTCGCGCGGTCGGGCAGGCTCAACTTGGAGAGACCCGGCCCGTAGAATTCCACGAACTTATCCACAACGCCCTTCTTGCGCAGCATCTCGGTGACGCGCAGCACCAGATCGGTCGCCGTTGCGCCTTCGGGCA
>DATLZJ010000124.1:0-2741 GCA_035574055.1 Caldilineaceae bacterium | reverse complement strand
GCTGTGGCATCATAGACGACTCACTCTGCGTGGTCCGCGGGTGCTTTGGCGACCGCCGCCGCCGCGACCGCGGCCAGCGCCTGGGGCAGCGGGTCGGTTCCCGGCGCGACCGCCACATCGGGCTGCAGTCCATTGGCGCTGATCTGGTGGCGATTGGGGGTGAGCCACTGGGCGTTGGTCACGTGCAGGCTGCTCTGGTCCGACAGCTCGTGGATGAGCTGCACGCTGCCCTTGCCAAAGGTCTTTTCGCCGACCAGCGTGGCCCGCTTGTGGTCCTGGAGCGCGCCGGCGACAATCTCGCTGGCGCTGGCCGAGCCGGCGTCTACAATCACCGCCAGGGGCGCATCGTCCACCAATGCGCCAGGGGTCGCCTCCTGAATCTTCTCGGCGCCGTCGGCGCGCTGCTCGATAAAGATAACGCCGCCGTCCAGCCACAGATCTGCGATCTCGACCGCCGCCGAGACTAGCCCGCCGGGGTTGCCGCGCAGGTCCAGGATGTAGCGGTCGGCCCCCTGCTGCGCCAATTCGGTGATGGCCCGGCGCATCTCCTCGGCGCTGCGCTCGGTGAAGAGGGTGTGGCGAATATAGCCGGCCTTGACCTCCCCCTCCTCCAGAAGTTGCCACTCGACGCTAGGCGTATAGATTTCGGCGCGGGTGATGGTGAAGGTCAGCTCTTGCGGCGCTTCTCCTTCGATTTGGCGGCGCACCACCAGCGTGACCGTAGTGCCCACCGGCCCGCGCACCAGCGCTACCACCTCGTCAACGCTCATCGCCGGTGTGATCTCTTGGTCGTCCACCAGCAGCAACAGGTCGCCCTCCTGAACGCCTGCCTGTGCGGCGGGCTGGTCCGGCTGGGGATGGAGCCGGAAGCCGTCCTCGGTCTGCTCGACGCTGGCGCCGATACCTCCAAAGGCCCCGCGCAGCTCATCGCGCTCCAGCTCGCGCGGCTGCGGCTCGACAAAGTAGGTGTAGGGATCGCCAAAGGTCTCGACCATACCGCGCAGCGCGCCGTAGGTTCGTTGCGCGGCGGTGGGCTTAGTTCCGTAGAAATCGCGATCCAACAGCCGCCAGACCTCCCAAAAGACCGTCATATCTTGGGATTCGTCCGCGGGGACAGCCGGCGCGACCACGGGTTCCAGTGGCGCGTGCAGCAGCGGATAGCTGATATAGCCGACCCCAAAGGCCAGACCGATCAGCGAGAGAAGCCCCAAGATGGTAGGCAAGTTGCGGAGTGACATAGGTAGCGTCGGATTTTACCACAGGGCTGCGCCTGGCTCAAGCCATTCACACACCTTGTAGTTACCCAGTCTGTTGGAAAATAGCAGAGTCACAAGTCGCAGAGGGCAGCTACGGGCTACGCCGCCAGCGGCGGGAGTCGCAAAGTCTCCGTCGGATCAGCCATTCACGCAAAAGTGGATTACCGCGACACTAAGGTGTCAACAGCGTATATGCCGGCGAGAAGACGAGAAGCTCTACAACGCCGTCAAAGACCGCTTGCCCTGGGTGAAGTGGATCGGCGCGCCCTCCCACCCCATAAACAGATGCTGGCGGCCGGCGCTACACACGCTATAACCGCGTCCTCGCCTTTAGCTCCAGATAACGATTCACCACCGCAATGCTCAATTCGTCGGCGGGCGTGTCGAGCGTATGCACCCCCTGCTGCTGGAGCAACTCCAGCAGCGTGCGGCGCTCGTCCAGCAATTGCTCGGCCACCGTGCGCTGGTAGAGGCTGGCGCTGTCCTCGACGGGCTGGCGCGCCAGCCGCTGCACGGTTGGGTCGCGCATGGCAACCAGGAGCGCCAAGTGACGGCGACGTAAGTGGAGAAGCTGCGCCGCCAGCGACTCCACGCCGAGCGCGCCGGTCAAATCACTGAAGACCAGCGCCAGACAGCGTTTGCTTTGCTTGGCGGCGAAGTAAGCAAAGGCCGCTTGATAGTCCGGCTCCACCGGCTGGCTTTCCACCGCGTAGAGCAGCTCCAACATGCGGTGGAACTGGGCGCGACCGCTGCGCGGCGCCAGCCAGCTTTGCACCTGGTCGGCAAAGACCAGTAGCCCCACCCTGTCGCCCTTCTGAGCCGCCACATAGGTCAAGAGCAGCACAGCGTTGATGGCATAGTCGAGCTTGGCGACATCGCCCACCGGGCTGCGCATCATGCGGCCCACATCCAGCAGCGCCACAATATTTTGGCTGCGCTCGGTCTGGTACTCGACGCTGATCGGTTTGCCCCGGCGGGCCGTGGCCTTCCAGTTGATCCGCCGGTACTCGTCGTCGGGCGAATAGTCGCGCAGCCGCTCATAGTCGCTGCCGCCGCCCAAGACGCGTACCGGGCGCAGCCCCAGCTCCCAAAGCCGGTTCTTGCGCAGCAGCAGGTCATACTTGCGCACATCGAGCAGATTCGGATAGACCTTGACCGGCGCCGCCGCGGGAAAGCGGGCCTGGCGGCGCAACAACCCCAACACCGACTGCCAGCGCAGGTGCAGGTCGCCAAAGGCGTAGTCGCCCCGGCGCGGTGGATAGACGGTGTAGGTCAGTTTCAGCGGCTGGGCAAGCGGGGCGACGCCGCGCAAGATGGGGTTGGGCGGCTCCAGCCGGAAGCCAGGAGGCGGCTCATCGCGCAGCCAGATCGCCAGCGGGCGCAGGCTGCGATGGAGGCGGACGGTAAGAACAACTTTGTTGGGCGCTGCCAGCGACAGGCGGTTATCATGCCGGCGGCTCAACTCCCAGGCGGCGGGTCCGGGCG
>DATLZJ010000123.1:0-5970 GCA_035574055.1 Caldilineaceae bacterium | reverse complement strand
CCCGGCCCACATCAATACGCCGGACCTTGCCGGCCTGCACACGCTGCGCAGCGGCTTGCAGGTCGCGGGGGATGCCCAGCATATCGGCCAGGTCGTTACCCGTGCCAATGGGCAACAGCGCCAACCGCCCGATCCGCTCCCCCGCCGGCGTCGCTTGGGCAAGGCCGTTGAGCGCCTCATTGGCCGTACCGTCTCCCCCCGCCGCCGCCACGGTCTCATAGCCCTCCCGCAGCGCGGCCGCCGCCAGTGCAATCGCCTCGCCGGGGGCGGTCGTCTCCACCAGGTCAAAGTCAACACCCGCCTGGCGCAGCGCCCCGGCCACGCGCTCACGCAGGCGCGCGCCCGTCCCTCGACCGGCGTAGGGATTCAGGATCACCTTGATTCGTCCCATACTATCCATCTCCCTTGCCGGCAGGCCATTGCGCCGGTCGCAACAAACCAATCCAAGGCCATTTGGGCGCGGCGGCTACGAATTGGCGACGCTGACCAGCACGACGGCGTCCCGCGCCGGCGCCCGGACGCCCTTTACCCTGCCCTCATTCACCGTAAATTCGCTGCCGTTCCAGACCCCGCGGAAGGCGAGGCCGTCGGGCACACGCGTTATCTCCCCCGCCGGGTGCGGGTCGCCACGACAGAGGTCCAGGTTGAGCTGCATGGCCGACTGGCGCGTGTTGTAGATTACAATGGCGTATGCATCCCCATCTTGCCGCAGGCAGGCATAGACGCCGTTGTCGGCATAGAGCGTCTGCACCGAGCCGGTGCGCAGCACCCGGTGCTGGTGGCGCATGGCGATCGCGCGGCGATAGAATTCCAACAGCGGCTTGTTCCAGCTCTCCTCGTCATCCCACGGGAAGGCAGCCCGGCAATAGGGATCGGTGGCGCCAGTCATCCCGATCTCATCGCCATAATAGATGCACGGCGCGCCCGGCATGGTCATCTGGAAAAGCACACAGAGGCGCAGCGCGCTCTCATCGCCGTTGACAATCCAAAGGGCGCGCGCCGTGTCATGGCTGTCGAGCAGGTTGAGCTGCGCCTGCGTGATCTCCCAGTGATGCATAGTAGTCATTAGCTCGACGGTTCGCGCGAACTCTTTGGCGCGCAGAGGGGTCAGCACATAGTTGCCGGGCCGGTATTCGGTGCGAAGCGTCTTGGCGCCAAAGAAGCAGAGCGCAGCGCGCGCCAACACATAATTCATCACCGCATCGAAGCGGTCGCCCTGCAACCACTCCTTCGCCTCATGCCAGATTTCCGCCACCAGGTAGGCGTCGGGATTAGCGCGCTTGGCGACCTGCCGGAACTCTTGCCAGAAAGATTCGTCGTCTATTTCCTCGGCCACATCCATCCGCCACCCGTCAATGCCAAAATCAATCCAGTGGCGGGTGACCTCCATCAAATAGTCGCGCACACCAGGATTCGCGACATTGAGCTTGGGCAGCGCCGGCAGCCCCCACCAGGCGTCATAGTTGATCGGGGTCTCTCCATCCGGCGGATAGGGCACCAACGGCCAATCGCGGATAAAGAACCAATCTACATAGGGCGAGTTGCTCCCACTCTCCAAGACGTGATGGAAGGGCCAGAAACCTCGGCTGGCGTGGTTGTACACACCGTCGAGAATGATCCGGATCCCGCGCGCGTGGGCCTCATCCAGCAGCTCACGCAGCGCCTCATTGCCGCCCAGCAGCGGGTCCACCTGGAAGTAGTCGAAGGTGTGATAACGATGGTTAGAACCTGATGCAAAGATCGGGTTGAGGTAGATGGCATTGACGCCCAACGCCTGGAGATAGTCCAGCCGGTCCACGATGCCTGGCAGATTGCCGCCCTGAAAGCCCTGCTGTTCGGGCGGTGTTCCCCACGGCTTCAAGGTGATGCCGCGCGGGAGGCGGATGCGGTTGCTGCGCGCAAACCGATCGGGGAAGATTTGATAAAAAACGGCATGTTTGACCCATTCCGGAACCTGCACCGTCATCCTATGCCTCCAGTGCGGCCAGCGTCCGCTCCAGCCGGGCGGCTGAGTCGGCCAGGCCCCCAGGACGGCTGCGCTGGAGCCAAATGGCCCGGTAGCGCTCGATGAGCGGGCGCAGCTCGGCTGCCAACTGCCGGCGCGCCTCAGGCCGTAGCTCACCCACAGGGCGGTCCAGCCCAATCGCAACTCGCTCTAGCCCCAACCGCCCTGCAAACCGCAGCGTATCCGCAACCCACCGGTACTCATCCTGGATCAGAGCCGCATCGGGTCGCTGCATTTGGGCTTGTGGTAGCGGCGCAATGGTCTGCTCGATAAAGTGAATGGTCTCCTCCAGCCCATCCGGCGACAAGGCCCTCTTACCCTGTCGGCGCTCCGGCAGCGGGCCGGGCAGCATCAACATCCAGAAGAGCGGCGAGCTATTGTGCAGCTCCACCCCCGGCTTTAGGTAAACCTGGCCCATGTCGTAGGCGAGCCGGCCCATGACGCCGGCGCGGTCCTTGAAGACATGGCGGTCCAACAGCGTGGGGATATCCAGCGCGTCTGCGCGTTGGGCGCTCTGGGTATTCCAGGCAAAGGCTGCGCCAACCAGGAAGCCGAGATAGCTCACCGGCAGCGGCTGCATGTGACCGTTGTCGCCCCAGTCGGTGATCAGATAGCCGATTGCGCCGTGGGCGAAGCCGTTGATCGCAGCGTTGCGCAAGTTGCCCAGCGCGTTCTCCGTTCGACCGGCCAGCGAGTTCCAGCTACTGGTGCCGGGGCAGACATAAAAACTACGCCCGGACGCGGCCACCAGCGCCGCGTGCTTGTCAAACGGGTAGTCGGCCTCATAGCCCCACTCCAGCGCAATCACATCGCGCGGCAGCTCCGCCACCAGGTCAGGCTCATCGCGCACAATGATGTCACTCCAAAATTGCATGGTACGGCCGCGCTCCGTCACCAGCTTGTGAATCTTGAGCAAAAAGTCCAGATAGACGCGGCCCGTCCCGCGCGCCTCGGCCTCGGCTTTGGAGCGGCCCCGGCCCAGCTCAAAGGTTTCATCTAGGCCAACATTGAACTGGCGGCTGGTGAAGTGGGGCAAGAGCTGGTCATAGAGGTCGGCCAGCAACTCGATGCTGCCAGGGTCGCCCGGACAGAGGCTGAAAGGCTCACGCGCCAGGGAAAAGGAATGCTCGATGCCCTCCGGCGACTCGGCCAGGTGTACATAGCGCTCATGTTTGAGCCAGCGGTGCATATGGCCGAAGCTATTTTGATTCGGCACCAGCTCCACATGGCGCTCCCGGCAGTACGCATCCAACTGCAACACCTCTTCGCCGGTGATCGGGCTGGCATCCTGCCATACGATCTCATGGCCCCGATAGGCAAAGGTGTGCTCAGTATAGAGCTGGAGCTGGTTGATCTTCAGCCCGGCCAGCAGGTCCACCAGGTGATAGAGGGTCTCCATGGTGGGCACCCGGTCCCGGCAGACATCAAACATCACACCGCGGTTCGGGATGTCGGGCCAATCCAGGATATGGACGCCGGGCAGCGTCGTCAGCGCGCCCGTCTCCGCGGCTTGGCCGTCAATCAGTTGGCAGAGGGTGCAGACGCCGTAGAAGACGCCGGCCGGGTCGTGGCCGGCAATAGTGACGCCGCTCTCCTCCACCAGCAGCCGGTAACTTTGCGCGCGGCCCAAGAGCGCCGGGTCACAGTGCAGCCGGATGGCCGGCCCCTCGACCGGCGCTGCAAAGATCTCCGCCTTCACCCCGGCTGCGGCCAAGGTCGCTTGCAGCTTGCGCGCCGCGCTCAACAGGGGCTGCGGCTCACTGCTCAACAGAATCGTGAGCGGCTGGACAAGAGAAAATCGCTCGCCGGTGGGTTCCACCCGCTGTGGGGCGGGCGCCAGCAGCGACAACGGCGTGGACATAGCAGGCTCCTTTACGCTGGTCGAGCAATGAGTTTGGTACTGGGTGCCAAGCATATCACAACCTCGCCCATAGATGCAGATATCGGCGACGCCAGATAAAAACACGCTTCCCTCCAGAGTTGCGCTCCAAAGTCGCGCAGATTCACCCTCAGGCCCAATCCAACGTCGCCCACCTCACCGTTTTAGGTGTGGCGGCTTGAACCTGCTTGCGCGTGGCTTGATCCGCTGCGCGCCCTTCTGCCGTCTATCTTGGAGAGGTGGGGCCGCCGTAGCCCCCTCACCTGTCCATGTGGTTCAGCCGGCTTGCGCTTGGCTTGAGGTCTATTGTATTCTCTCAGCGTTCCGTCAACCCACTTACCATTCGGAGGGAGCATCCATGAGTCGAATGAGGTTTGGCCTTGGTATCGCACGCAAACCGATCCGAGCTACGGGTCTGCTGGGTCTCTTGCTGGTCCTGGTGTTGACGATCGGCGCCTGTGGACAATCAGAGGAGCCTGTCACCGCCCCGCCTGCCGAAGAGCCGGCGGCAGAAGAACCGGCAGCGACTGAGCCGCCGGCAGAAGAACCAGCGGCAGAAGAACCAGCGGCAGAGGAGCCGGCCGCCACCGAGGAGCCGGCTGAAGAGGCAGCCCCCACGGAGGAACCAGCCGAGGAAGCAGTAGCCACCGAAGCGCCAACCGAGGAACCAACTGAGGAACCCGCGGCAGAGGCGACCGCAGCGCCGACGGAGGAGCCGGCTGAGGAGGCCGCGGCCACCCCAGAAGCCGCCGAGGAAGGCGCCGCCGAGGGCGCGACAGGCGACGCGGCCAGCGGTGAATACATTGTCACCCTCAGCGGCGGCTGCGGCTGCCACTTCAATCGTGACCTGGGTGGCCTGGCCGGCGGCAACGACTTCGAGGGCGACTTCGGCGTTGTCTATGCGCGCAACATCACACCAGACCCGGACACCGGCATCGGCAACTGGAGCGAAGACGAGATTGTCAACGCCATCCGGTTGGGCCAGCGCCCAGACGGAAGCCAATTGCATCCCATCATGCCCTATGCCCGCTTCAGTGTCCTCTCCGACGTGGAGGCCCATGCCGTGGCCGCCTACTTGCTCTCGCTGGAGCCGATCGCCAATGAGGTGCCGGCGCGCGAGCTGGCGAGTGAGCCAGCGCCTTTCACTCCAGCCAGCGAGCCGGGGGCCGAGCCGCCGACCGATCCGGTCGCGCGCGGCGAGCAATTGGTGACTGTCGCCCACTGCAGCGGCTGCCATACCCCAACCAACGAGGACGGGACGCCCAACATGGACCTCTTCCTGGCCGGCGCTCCGCTCGGCGATGATGAGATTTCCGCCAACATCACACCTCACGAGGAACTGGGCATTGGCGCCTGGACCGAGGAGGAGATCGCTAACTTCCTGCGCACCGGCGTCAAGCCCGACGGCTCAGAGGCCGACGGTTCCATGGCTCAGGCGATCGATCGCCGCTTCAGCGTATTGACCGAAGAGGACGCCCTGGCGATTGCCGCCTACCTCAAGAGCATCCCCGCGGTTGAGCATGATCCGTATACCCAGTAACGACTGCGCCCACCCCGGATTTCGCTCAGGCCCTGTCTGCACAATGACTGGCTGAGGGAACCCGGCGAACGTCTTACCAGCCAAGAGGCCCTGCTTCAGCGAGTGGAGCAGGGCCTCTTTCTGCTGCCGTACTTACTCGTTACCGTCGTTACGCATTGCTCATAACCGCTGTCGCCTGGGTTGGATGCAGCCCCGTCGCTCAGTTGTCCGGCGCGCCGGCCTCGATCCAGGCGATGATGGTATCAATCTCACGCTGCGACAGCGGCTCGCCCTCCTTGGGCATCTTCCCCTCGACCACCATCTCAACCAAATAGCTCTCCTCCGGATTCCCCGGCTCGATCACCGGCCCGTTCTGCGACCCCATCATCAACGTCCGGTAGTTAGTCACCTCCAACTGCTCCTCGGGGTCCTCAGGGCCGTGACATTCCGCACAGTGTTGCTCGAAGATGGGCAGCACATGATCCTGAAAGCTGACGGTCTCCGGATCAACAGGCGGGGCTGCTTCCTCCGCCGGAGCATCCTCCGGCGGCGCGGCGCCTTCGGGCG
>DATLZJ010000122.1:0-2073 GCA_035574055.1 Caldilineaceae bacterium | reverse complement strand
GCCGGCGGACGACTCCATCTCCCATGCCCTGCGCGAGCTGGAGAGCGAGGTCAAGGCCTCGGCGGAAGCACAGACACGCAGCCGCCAACGTTGGGGCTGGATCGGCGCGGGCCTCATCTTTATGTCAAGCCTGCTCTGCGGCGGCCTCTTCGCCGGCTATGTCGGCTGGCAGCTTGTCAACCGCGACCTGATGACGGCCCAACCCGGCACCGTGAGCACACTCCCGTCGGCGCAGGCCCCCGCCGCCCAGCCTCAGCTCTATATCTTCGTCACCGCGACCAGTGAGCCACCCGCCGCGCCTACCGCCGGTGAGACGGATGCAGGCCAGCCGCCCGCGCCTTCTCCAGGTGAGCTAGCCGGTGAGCAGACTTTTCCGGAGGCTGTCACCCCGACGCCGGTGCTTGTGCAGCCCCAATTGGCAGCCTCTGCCCAGGCAGCGGCCCCGTTGCCGCCAGACGAGCAGTTGCCCTCGATTGTGGACGCGGCGACGGCCAGCGCAACCGGCCCAGGCGCCATCGCTACGCCGCCGGTCAATGTCCAGCTCGAGATTCCAACCCGGCGCCCGACGCCGGTGCTCGACATTCCCACCAGCACCCCGGCGTCCGACCAGTTGACGCCCACCGTCACCCCAACCCCGACGCCGGAGCCGATCCTCGGGACGCCGGTGGTGATCTTCAGCGCCCAAGACACGGCGCTCCAAGAGGGCGACTGTACCACTGTCTCCTGGTATGTCGAGAACGTGCGCGCCGTCTTTTATGAAAACTTGGGCGTCAACGGCCAGGGCGAAAAAGAAGAGTGCATTGACGATGACCCGGATACCTATAACCTGACCGTGATCCTGGCCGACGGCAGCACCCGGACCTATACCACCACCGTTGACCTGATCATTCCAACAGCAACCCCTGCGCCCACCCCCACCTTCACCGAGGCGCCGGAGCCAACGCCCACCTGGACGCCCAATCTCCCGACGGCGACGCCCACCCTGGCGACAACCTACGGTGTACGGCTGGAGGTTAGCGGCAGCGCCGAGCTGAGCTGCACCCGCGGGGCGACCTGTGAGACAGACCTCTTCCTGACCAATACGGGCAGTGGATTGGATAGCTTGACCCTATTCTTCACTGAGGCAGGCGCCTGGTCGCGCCAGCTTTGCCGCCTCGACGGCGTCTGCGCCACCGACCGTCTGACCCTAGTCAACATGGGGGCAGGCAATACAGGTGTAGTCCGCCTGCGGATCACTGTGCCGGAGAATGCAGAAGCCGGCGCCGTCATCTACCGCCTGCGCGCAGCCACTGAAGGGAACGGCGGCGCCTCGGTCTCTGATGAGATTGTGATCCAGGCGCAGTTACAGTAACGCATGTTGACAACGATTGCCATCATCATCACGGTGGTCCTGCTGTTGATCCTGGTCAACGGCGTCTACGTGGCCGCCGAGTTTTCCACCGTCAGCGCGCGCCGGCCCCGCCTGGCCCAGCTCGCCGACGAGGGCAGCAGCGCCGCTCGCTACATCCTCGACGTGGTGGAGTCGCCCCGCAAGCTGGATACCTATATCGCCGCCTGCCAGCTTGGCATTACCCTCTCTAGCCTCGTTCTCGGCTATTACGGGCAAGACCGGATCATGGCGCTGTTGGAGCCGCAGTTGGCGCAGGCCGCGCCCGCCACACAGGCGGCCATTACCTCCATCGCCGCCACGGCCATTCTGCTGATCCTCACCATCTCGCAGGTCATCCTGGGCGAGCTGATGCCCAAGAACCTGGGCGTCCAATATCCTGAGCGGCTGGCGCTCGCCACCATGCCCATTATGCGTTGGTCGGTGCTTCTCTTTCAACCGCTGATCTGGCTTTTCAACGGCAGCGGGCGGCTCCTCTTGCGTCTGCTAGGGCGCGAAGCCGTGGGAGAGCCGGCCCATATCCACTCGCCCGAAGAGATCATGATCTTGGTCGAGGAGAGCAGCGCGGGCGGTGTGTTGGACGCCGAAGAGCGCCGGCTGCTGGTCAACACCCTCCAACTGCGCAACCTTACGGCGCGTAAGGTGATGATTCCCCGCAATCATATGCTCGCCGCGCCGGTAGACAA